>NZ_JAVKGR010000040.1:0-388 GCF_031470965.1 Nesterenkonia aerolata
TGCCCAGCACCCACGGTGCTAAACATCAGATGTCACCTATTCCTGCATCAGCCCCCGGCCTTGTCGGGTCTGGTCACGGAACCTCGTCACTTTCCAGGTGGTGCGGTAATGGAACGGCATCAGCAGGCGTGGGTCACGGCGAGCAAGGGTGGGTCTCGTGCCGGGCACGCCAGAAACAAACGAGCTGGCGGCGTCATCACCGGTACAGGTAATGACGCCGCCAGCTGCGTGTGATCGGCTGATCAGCTCATGGCCGGTCAGCTGTTGCGGCGAACCTTCGCGAAGGCCACCACGCCGGAGCCGACGATGACGAGCAGCAGAGCCATCAGGCCCAGGCCCACCGCGCCGGAGGCACCGGTGGAGGCGAGGTCGTCGCCCGGCTTGCCGC
>NZ_JAVKGR010000040.1:488-1936 GCF_031470965.1 Nesterenkonia aerolata
CACCGTCCTCAGTGCCACCGTCCTCAGTGCCACCGTCCTCAGTGCCACCGTCCTCAGTGCCACCGTCCTCTTCGGACTCAACCGGGAGCTCATGGTCGTCATCGTCCGTCACCGGATCGCCCTCGCTCGGCGGCGTCCCCTCCACTGTCACGTGGTTCTCGATGATCCCTGCGTCCGCATCTGCGTCAGTGGCGGTGTATGTTGCCCACGCGCTGACTGACTGTCCCGGCGCAAGGACATGGGGCTCATCCGGCCACTCTCCGTACTCGATCTCAGAGATTCCCTCCAAGGCATCGGTCAGCTGAACGTCCCGCAGTGTGAGTGCCCCGGTGTTGGTCACGGTGAACTCGTAACGGACATCATCTCCCGCGTGCCCGGGCCCTCCCTCGACGAACAGACCGTTCTTCTCGACCGAGACGCCCGCACACTGCTTGTCGATCTGACCGATGAGGGCGTTGCGCAGTCGTGCGAAGTCAACTTCAAGGTAGTCGTCGCCAAACTGCGGTCCACTGACCTGGGGCATGTGCTCGTGAAACAGGCCGTACTCGGACTGCGTCAGGTTGTCGACGACTCCGACGCCTATGACGCGAGTCCCGGCCTCCTTGACCTGATTGGCGCTGGTCACGGCAGCATCGATCGTGGCCTGATCAGTGGCGTTTCCCAGACCCCTTGGCGGCAGTCCCCACTGGGTCGGGTTTCCGTCTGTCACGAAGAGCACAGCATCATAGCTCTCACCAGCGCCGCTCAGCGCCTGAAACGCGCGATCCCAGTTCGTGCCACCCTGCATGGTTCCTGGCCGCTGGATGCCATCCACGTGCTGGCCGATGGTCTCCAGTCCTGCGCCCGAAGTATCGGTGAGACGCAAGGGCTGATTCGACGCCTGAGAAGTAGCAGGCGCATACGACGCCCAGTTGTGGAACGCCAGCCGAACCGGATACTCCTCCAAGGACTCCGCGAAGTCCACGAGGCCAGAACGCAGCATGTCGAGCTGCTGGTTGTCGATGGAGTTCGACACATCGATGCTGACCGCCACGTCCAGCTCACACTGGTCCGTCAAGGCCGGGTTCGGAGCGGGCGGCACCGTGGACTCGACAGCGGAAGCCGACGTCGCCACAGTCAGTGTCGCGCCGACTGCCAAGCACAGAGCCCCTCCGAGCGCGACGGCTCTGCGTACGGCTCGGGGGGTTCTTCGTCGGGCGCTGTCCCGCTCCGCAGGTGCGGGCGTTGACTGCGAGTGCTCCTTCGGTGTCACATCATCTCCTCGGTATAGGTGTGAAGGGCCGGACATACTATTATGGACCTCCGGTTCCAGGGACTGTGGCAGGCATTGACCCTCGATCGTGGACACGGTGTCGGTTGGGCTATGCCGCTTCAGCAAGGATAGGTTAAGGGCGGGACTGCCGCACATTTAGGTGACAGTTGGGGGTGTCAGGCCGCGAGGCTCACGG
>NZ_JAVKGR010000041.1:0-1888 GCF_031470965.1 Nesterenkonia aerolata
CGTCGTTGGTCTTGGTGGCGACCTCCTTGGCGAGCTGGGCGCCGAGGTTCTCGTAGGAGTCCTCGACCTCCACCTCGCGGGCGATGGTCACGCCGTCGTTGGTGATGGTGGGTGCGCCCCAGGACTTGTCCAGGACCACGTTGCGGCCCTTGGGGCCCAGAGTGACCTTGACCGTGTCTGCGAGCTTGTCGATGCCGCCCGGAAAGCTCTCGCGGTGCTTGACGAGCTCGGGTTGACTCCCAACGGTGACTTGCCGACGACTTATGATGCCGAGCGGCGGCCTGCCTTGTATGTCGCTGGGGGCGAGGATGAGCACGGGCGTGTCTTCCTGATCGAGCAACGGCACGCAGATGCCGGTATCAAGGCCATCTTCTGGACGCGCCATTCCGACGACCAGTCCCTGCACGAAGCGCACGAAGCGAACTGGAACGATTGATCCATCGCATTAATTTTCGCGTTGAATGAATAGAGAATGCGTTGTGGCTCGATGTAGGGGGAAACGAGAATTCTTGGGCGTGGTGTCTCGGCGATCCGAGTGTGCCTTGACGATCTAGGTCAACACATTGTGTGACTGACAGACTTGGAGTCCAAGAACTAATGCCGACCTCAGAATCTCATTGGCTCGGGGAAGATTGGCACTGTCCTCATGCAGCCGGGGCAATATGGCATCGTCTCGGTTGGCTTCTCTGTTCAGCTGATCACCCTGAGAGTCGGTCGCTCAGCGAGCGAGATTTTACCGCCCCTCGCTGTGATTTCAGTCGCTGAACCTGTCTATGACAGCAACCAGAGCAGTTCGGCTGGAACGCCTCGACCAGGACCGATCAGCTGGAGTACAAGGCCTCGATTGCTCAGTGGCATGCTGAGCGGCGCGCCCGCCGTCCGAAGACCGCGAAGATGGTCACCAACGACCGGCTGCGTCAGTACGTCTGGTGTGACCCCTAATTTTAGTTCCACCGGTTATGAGAGTTGCGCTAGCGCCCGGGCCTCCGGGCAGGAAAACTGGTGTGACTATGACAAGCAAGAGACGACGCCATAGCGCGGAACAGATCATTCGGAAGCTCCAAGACGCCGAAAAACTTCAGGCCCAAGGCCAGGACGTCGCCGCTATCGCCCGCGAACTCGGCGTCACCGAGGCCACCTACTACCGGTGGAAGAACCAGTACGGCGGGCTCAAGGCCGAGGATGCCAAACGGCTCAAGGAGCTGGAGAAACAGAACGACCGGCTCAAGAAGCTCTTAGCAGAGGCCGAGCTGGAGAAGGCGGCGTTGAAGGAGCTGGCGGAGGGAAACTTCTAAGCCCGGACCGTCGCCGCGCTGGGGTCCATCACCTGATGCAGAAGATGGGTCTCTCCGAGCGGAAGGCCACGGTGTTGGTCGGGCTTTCTCGTTCTGCGTTCCGCCGCCGGCTCACCGGTGAGTCCACCGCTGACGCTGATGCCGGCCTGCGGGGGTGGCTTCGGGCCTACGCGAAGGCCCATCCGCGGTGGGGCTATCGGCGGGCTTACCATGATGCACGGGCCGAGGGCTGGGAGATCAACCATAAGAAGGTCCAACGTCTCTGGCGCGAAGAGGGCTTACGGGTGCCGGTGAAACGTCGTCGCAAACGCATCGGATCCTCCACTGCGGAAGCCCCCTCGGCTGGGGCACCGAACACAGTGTGGGCGGTGGATTTCCAGTTCGACGCTGACGAGACCGGACGTACGATCAAGATCGCTTCGATCGTTGATGAACACACCTGTGAATGCCTCGGCGGTATCGTGGCCCGCAGCATCACCGGTGCTGACCTCACCGCTCACCTGGATGTCATCGCAGCTGACCGGGGGCTGCCGCAAGTGTGAACCGTCCTGGGTCTTGTTCCGATCTGTTGAGCAGAGAGGATAGGGACTATG
>NZ_JAVKGR010000042.1:0-1411 GCF_031470965.1 Nesterenkonia aerolata
CGACGAGACTCACGGAAGATGCCCGCGAAACGCCTTCGGTGCCTCAACTGAGAATGCCCGCGAAATGGTGACGCTCGTGGCATGGGAAGCGAGTTGTCGATGCGGTCACGGGTAGAGATCACCGCGAAGTATGCCAGGGCGTATGCGAAGTCTTCGAAGAAGGAGCGGGGCCGGTTGCTCGATGAGGTCGTCGCGGTCACCGGGTGGTCGCGGGACAACGCGCGCCGGAGGCTCTCGCAGGCCGCGAAGCCGCGCCCGCGAGCAGTGAAGCCGGCTCGGAAACCGCGGGGTCGGAAGTACTCATACGACGCGACGAAGGTGCTGCAGCGGGTCTGGGCGCTCTCAGGCGGGGAGTGCGGGAAGTACCTGGCCGCGTCGATGACGATCCTGCTGGACGCCTTGGAGCGCCACGGCGAACTCGTTGCCGGGAAGGCGCGCTACTCGGTGACGGTGCGGGCCGAGTTGGAGGCGATGAGCGCCGCAACGATCGACCGATACCTGACCCCGGCCCGAGCGAAAGACCCGCTGCACGGGCTGACGAGCACGCGCCCGTCGCCGCTGTTGCGATCCTCGATCACCGTCCGCAAGGCCGGGGACGAAGTCGAGGACTCGCCAGGGTTCTTCGAGGGCGACACCGTCGCGCACTGCGGCCCGACGCTGAAGGGCGAGTTCTGCCGGAGCGTGAACCTCACCTGCATGCGCACCGGATGGGTCGTGACCCGCTCGACCCGCAACAACGCGCACCGCAACGTTCTGGCTGCCCTCCAGCACGCCGTCGACCAGGTCCCATTCGAAGTCACCGGTCTCGACTTCGACAACGGCGGCGAGTTCATCAACCACGACGTGATCGGCTGGGCCGCCGATCGGAAGATCTTCTTCACCCGCTCCCGCCCCTACAAGAAGAACGACCAGGCCACGATCGAGTCCAAGAACAACCACCTCGTACGCCGATACGGGTTCTACTGGCGCTACGACACCCCCGAGTCGCTGACTCTGCTCAACCAGCTCTGGCCACTGGTGAACGACCGGCTGAACTACTTCACCCCGACGAAGAAGCCGACTGGCTACGCCACCGATGCCGCCGGGCGCCGCAAGCGGCTCTACGACGACCCGAAGACTCCCGTCGACCGGCTGCTGGATGCCGGGGTGCTCTCGGCCACGCAGGAAGCCGAGCTGCGCGCCCGCCGCGACAAGCTCAACCCCGCCGAGATCGCCCGCCGCACCCAGTCCCTTCAAGATAGGCTCACCGGCCTCGCCCGCGATAAGACACTCGACCTCCAAGCCGCGATCGCAACGTCCTCGCTCGACACAGCCCGGGGCGTCAAGCTCCGCCGGGCGAGCTGACGTTCGCGGGCATTCCTATGTGAGGCACGGGAATCATTTCGCGGGCAACTTGACTTGAGGCACCTCG
>NZ_JAVKGR010000043.1:0-1341 GCF_031470965.1 Nesterenkonia aerolata
TGTGATGTCCCCCGTCATCGTTCACACGATGACGGGGGACATTTCTCTTTTCTGACGCGGGCTTGTCCCGCGTCATCGTTCACAGATCCGGGTGGCTGTCCCGCGTCATCGTTCACGTTTTCTTTTGGTAGTTCTTCGTCGGGTCGATGGTGTGCTCGGCGATGATCTCGCCAGCATTGCGGTCGATGATCATGGTGTGGGGTCCGTGGGCCAGGAGGATCACGCGTCGTTTTGCCCAGGCTCTGCCGATGCCGAGGTGTCTGAGCCTGCCGGCGTAGCGGACGGTGATGGTCCCCGTCGGGCCGATCCGGTCGTAGCGGACTCTCCATGTGCGGTCACCGGCTTCAAGGACGGGAAACGCTTTCTCGGTGGCGGTGTACGCGGTCTCCGGTGTGCGTCTGCCGATGGCTCTGTGGGGGCGTTCGGTGTTGTAGATGTGCCGGAACCGGGCCAGCTGCTCGTCGAGCTCGGGGAGGGTGCCGACGAGTCCGTCGGCTGTCAGCCAGCGTTTGAGTGTCTGGTGGTAGCGCTCGATCTTGCCTTGGGTGGTGGGGTGGTTGGCTGCGCCGTTCTTCTGGGTGATGCCCAGGTCGGCGAGGAGCTGCTCGAATCCGTTGGGTTGTGCTGGGGTGCCGTCGTGGCCGTTGGCGAACCGGGTGGTGTAGACCATGCCGTTGTCGGTCAGCGTCGATGCGGGTGGTCCGTGGGTGTCCATGGTGTCGGTGAACGTGTCGATGACGATGCGCCCGGTGACGCGGTGGTGGGCGCTGGTGTGGAGGAGGCAGCGGGAGTGGTCATCGAGCCAGGAGATGATCTCGGTGTCGGTCCCATCGGTCAGTGGCCAGTGGGTGAAGTCGGATTGCCAGGTCTCGTTGGGTTGATCGGCTTGGAACCGGTGCCAGGAGGAGCGTGGGCGCTTCTGCGGTTGAGCGGTGATGATGCCGTGGCGGTTGAGGATGCGCCAGATCGTGGTGGGGCTCGGTCGTGGTGGGGGCAGTCGGTCCCAGATGGACTCGGCGCCTGCATCGAGTCCTGTGCGGGTGAGGGTTTCGCGGAGTTCGAGGATCGTGTCGATCGTGGTGGGGTCGGTGGCGTTCGGGTTGGTGTGAGGGCGGCGTGATCGCGGGGTGAGTGCGTCGAGTCCGTCGGTGCGGTGGCGGTTCAGGAGTGTGTAGATCCAGCGGCGGGAGACGTTGAAGCGGATGCTGGCTTCGGTGACGGTGAGGGTGCCTTCGGTGATGGCCAGGACGATGGCGCGGTTCTTGCTGGTGGCGGTCATGTGTGAACGATGACGTGACACATGGTGTGCGGGATGTCGTGGGACATCGTGTGAACGATGTC
>NZ_JAVKGR010000044.1:0-1299 GCF_031470965.1 Nesterenkonia aerolata
TGAACCGTCCTGGGTCTTGTTCCGATCTGTTGAGCAGAGAGGATAGGGACTATGGCCAAGAGGTACAGCCCGGAGTTCAAAGAGCGGGCGAGCAGGATGGTGGAGGATCATCAGCGGGTACATGCCTGCTCGAAATGGCGCGCCGCTGAGGCAGTGGCCTCCAAGCTGGGAGCTTCTTCCCACACCGTCTATGGGTGGCTGAAGCGGACCCGTCAGGTCAATGACCAGTCCAGCACCTCAGACGATGAGCCTGCTGAGGCGCAGAAGCGCATCGCGGCCCTGGAGGCTGAGGTCCTCGAGCTGCGACGGGCCAACGAGATCCTGAAGTCTGCCTCGGCGTTTTTCGCCAAGGAGCTCGACCGTCCCACCACGAGATGATCCGGTTCATCGACGAGCACCGGAATCGCTTCGGGGTCGAGCTCATCTGCCGCGTGATGGACGAGGCAGATGGTGGGTTCATCACCTCCCGCGGATACCGAGCCGCCAAAGCGCGCATCCGGTCAGCTCGGGCGTTGAAGGACGGCCTGCTGATTCCCGAGATCCAGCGGATCCACGCGGCCAACTATGGCGTCTATGGGGTGCGGAAGATGTGGCATGCCATGCGCCGGGAAGGCTGGGAGATCGGTCGGGATCAGACTGCTCGGTTGATGCGTGCTGCCGGGGTCGAAGGCGCAGTGAGAGGCCGTAGACCCCGGACCACGGTGGCCGCCCCGGTGCCGGATCATCGTCCGGATCTGGTGGAGCGGAACTTCAAAGCCCCCGCCCCGGGCAGGCTGTGGGTCGCTGACATCACCTATGTGCGCACTGTTGCAGGGTTCGTCTATACCGCCTTCGTCACCGATGCCTACAGCCGTCGGATCGTCGGGTGGGCCACTCGTTCGACGATGACCACCGAGGCGCTGTCGTTGGAAGCGCTGGAGCATGCCCTGGCGACTGCCAAACGCCAGGAAGATGCCCAACTGGTGCATCACTCGGACAGAGGTTCGCAGTATGTGGCGATCGCCTATACCGACAAGCTCGCTGATCACGGCATCCGCCCTTCGGTGGGCACTGTTGGGGATTCCTATGACAATGCTCTGGCCGAGAGCGTCAATGGGCTGTATAAGACCGAGCTGATCTACTCCCAGCCGGCGTGGGCTTCGCTGACGGAGGTGGAGTTCGCCACGATGAACTGGGTCCACTGGTGGAACACTGCCAGGCTGCACGAGAACCTCGGGCAGCAGACCCCGGCAGAAGTTGAGAGCGCCTACTATGAACAGCGGACCGAGTCCGCACCAAAATCTCGGAACTAAACCCAGG
>NZ_JAVKGR010000045.1:0-1299 GCF_031470965.1 Nesterenkonia aerolata
TGAAGCGCCCTGGGTTTCGTTCCGAGTCTCAGCAAGGAGAATCGGAGTATGCCCAAGAAGTTCAGTCCAGAGCTGCGTGACCGCGCCGTGCGCATGGTTCACGACCGTCAAGCCCTCGAGGGAGGTCCCAGAGCGCAGTCGATCCGTGCCGTCGCACCACAGCTCGGTGTCGGGGAGGAGACCCTGCGGATCTGGTGCAACCGCTACGGCCCCACCGAGCCGACCGGCCCGGGCGAGCCGCTCGAGGAGGAGAACCGGCGTCTTCGACGGGAACTCGCCGAGGCACGGCGCGCGAATGAGATTCTGAAGGCCGCCTCAGCGTTTTTCGCAGCGGAGCTCGACCGCCCCACGACGAAATGATCGCGTTCATCGACATGCATCGCGAACAGTTCGGGGTCGAGGCCATCTGCCGCATCCTCGGTGCGACAGAATGTGGGTTCATCACCTCCCGCGGATACCGTGCCGCAAAGAGCAGACCAGCCTGCGCTCGTAGCATTCGGGACGAGATGCTCGTGGAGGAGGTGAAACGAATTCACAAGGAGAACTACAGCGTCTACGGGGTCCGAAAGATGTGGCACGCGATGCGGCATGCGGGATGGGACGTCGGTCGCGACCAGGTGGCACGACTGATGAGGGTCGCGGGACTCCAAGGCGTCCGGCGAGGCCGTAAGCCCGTCACCACCTGCCCTGGAGCCGGACCGGATGAGCGCCCCGACCTTGTGGAACGGAAGTTTGCCGCGGACCGTCCGCGGCAGCTCTGGGTCGCTGACATCACCTACGTCCGGATCCTCGCCGGATTCTGCTACGTCGCATTCATCACCGATGTCTTCAGTCGGAGAATTGTCGGCTGGGCGGTCGCACCCACACTCCACACACAGTCTCTACCTTTGCTCGCACTGGAGCACGCACTTCTTTCCACTGGTGCAAGCAGGAATGATAGCGGATTGGTTCACCACTCCGACAGGGGCAGTCAGTATGTCTCACTGGCCTATTCGGACGCTCTCATCGCAGCGGGGGTGAAAGCATCAGTCGGCACCGTTGGCGATAGCTACGATAACGCCCTGGCCGAGACCGTGAACGGTCTCTACAAGACGGAACTGATCTACTCGAAGCGGATCTGGGATTCGGTCAGCGAAGTCGAGTTGGCGACGATGGGCTGGGTCCACTGGTGGAACACGACCCGGCTCCACGAGGCGCTCGACTACCGCACTCCAGCGGCAGTCGAAGCGGCCTACACTCACACCACGACGACCGCGCCCGCGACCGTCTAACCACGGAACGAAACCCAGGGCGCTTCAA
>NZ_JAVKGR010000046.1:0-1270 GCF_031470965.1 Nesterenkonia aerolata
GGGACTGCCGCACATTTAGGTGACAGTTGGGGGTGTCAGGCCGCGAGGCTCACGGCCGGGTTCATGATGGTCTCGTATTCGATGGGGGTCAATCGGCCCAGACGGGTCTGTCGGCGGCGTCGGTGATACGTCCTTTCGATCCAGGTGATGATTGCGATTCGGAGCTCTTCTCGGGTCTGCCAACGCTTACGGTCCAGGACGTTCTTCTGTAGCAGCGCGAAGAAGGACTCCATGGCGGCGTTATCGCCGGCAGCACCGACCTGGCCCATGGATCCGATGAGGTGGTGACGGTTCAGGGCGTGCACGAACTTCCGTGACCGGAACTGGGAGCCTCTATCCGAATGCACGATGCAACCGGCGGCGTCACGGCGTCGAGATACCGCGCTGTCCAGGGCATTCACCGCGAGACAAGCCTTCATCCGGTCGCTCATCGAGTAGCCCACGATCCGGCCGGAGAACACGTCCTTGATGGCGCAGAGGTAGAGCTTGCCCTCGTCGGTCCAGTGCTCGGTGATGTCGGTCAGCCACAGCTCGTTGACGTCATCGGCGGAGAAGTCCCGCTTCACAAGGTCGTCATGGACGGGCGGTCCAGGGCGCTTCCCGTTCTTGCCGCGCTTCTTTCCGAACACGGACCACCACTGGTTGTCCCGGCAGATCCTCCACGCCGTCCGCTCACACATCACCTCGCCGGACTCTGCGGCTTCACTGACGAGGAACCGGTAGCCGAACTCGGGGTCGTCGCGGTGGGCGTCCAACAGTGCGTTTGCTCGGTAGGCCTCGGTCAGCTCGGCTGTGGTGACCTGCTGGTGCCGCCAGCGATAGTAGGGCTGACGGGAGAGCTTCAAGACCCGCAGGGACACCGCGACGGGGATCCCGTCGGCGGCGAGCTCGCTCACGAGCGGGTAGAACCTTTTCCCGGCAGGTTCGCCTGGGACAGGTAGGCGGCAGCACGACGCAGGACCTCGTTCTCCTGCTCCAGCAACCGGTTCCGGCGGCGGAGCTCGCGCAGTTCCGTCGAGTCCTCACGGGTCTTCCCGGGGCGATTGCCGTCGTCGATGTCTGCTTGGCGGATCCATTTGTGGAGCGTCATCTCGTGGACGTCGAAGTCCTTCGCGATCTGCGCGATGGTGACGCCGTCCTCGCGGGACCGGGCGACTCGCACGACGTCCTCGCGGAACTCCTGGGGGTAGGGAGCGGGCATGGTGCACATCCTTCCAGGCCGCCCAGTGGGCAAGCCAGATCAGATGTCACCTATCCGTGCGGCAGTCCC
>NZ_JAVKGR010000047.1:0-1150 GCF_031470965.1 Nesterenkonia aerolata
GGTCCGTCTCAGTTTTGGTTTGCCTGTTCGTTCAGGCTGGCTCGTGCTCGGGTGACTTTCTCCAGTATTGACTCGGCTGTGGCGGTCCAGACATAGGGTTTTGGGTTCTGGTTGTTGGCTTTCATATAGTCTTCGATGCTGTCGATGAGCTCGGGTACTGAGCGGAAGATCCCGCGTCGCAGGTTCTTCTCGGTCAGGTCTCGGAACCAGCGCTCGACCTGGTTCAGCCACGACGCGGAAGTCGGGGTGAAGTGGAAATGGAACCGAGGATGCTTGGTCATCCATTCTTTGACCTTGGCGTGCTTGTGGGTGGCGTAGTTGTCCAAGATCAGATGGACTTCCAGGTCATCGGGGACCTCCTGGTCGATGGTGGCCAGGAACTTCAGGAACTCTTCGTGCCGGTGCTTGGGCAGGCATTGGCCGATGACTTTGCCGGTGAGCACATCTAAGGCCGCGAACAGTGTGGTGGTGCCGTGGCGCTTGTAATCATGGGTCATCGTCCCGGCTCTTCCCGGGACCATCGGCAGGGAGGCTTGGGTGCGATCCAGGGCTTGGACGGAGGACTTCTCATCCATCGCTAGGACCACTGCCTGCTCGGGAGGGTTGAGGTAGAGCCCGACGACATCAATGACCTTCTCATCGAAGGCTGGATCATTGGAGACTTTGAACGTATCCACCCGGTGAGGTTTCAACCCCAGCTCACTCCAGACCCGGTGGACTGTCGAGTGCGAGATTCCCAGCTCCTTGGCCAGTGAGCGGCTCGACCAATGTGTCTGACCCTTCGGTGTGACTTTGGTGGTCATTCGCACAATTTCAGCGATGGTCTCTGCCGGGATGGAGGGTTTGCGGCCCCGGCCTTTCTTGACCGTGCCCCAATACTTCAACCCCTCAGCGGCGAACGCGGACCGCCAGGCTCGTACCGTCATCGCGGAGATCCCGTGCTCTGCAGCGATGGTGCGGTTACCGACCCCGTCAGCGGCATCCAGCAGCACCCGGGCACGGATAACCTCCCGGTGGGCTGCCGAAGTAGAGCGGGCGACCTTGGCAAGCACTTCACGATCAGTGTCGGACATTGCAAGAGGCGGGGCTGGAGCAGACATACTCCATTCTACCCCTGGACGGCCTAACTATTTACGAGACACGCCACTAG
>NZ_JAVKGR010000048.1:0-1123 GCF_031470965.1 Nesterenkonia aerolata
GGGGGTTTCGTGTGGTTGTGGGTGCGGGTATTGTTCGTGGCCAGGCTGTTGTGGTGGTTCTGAAGGGTATTGCGGGGTGGTCTGATGTTCAGGATTCTTCGTTATCAGTCGATGAGCTGGATAACTTACTCGGGTTCTGCAATGGGAATGATTTTTTCTTCGTGGCGGTGATAGGTGATATGAGCTGAGCGGTTTGTACGGTGGGGTGTCATGCTGCCGGGTGTCATGCTGTCGCTGGGTTGTTCTGGAGGGTTTCTGGCTGGGGCTGGTGGCTTGGTGAGGAGGAGTTCGGGTGTCGATGGCGATACTGAAGCTGCATCGTTCAGCATCGATGGTCTCTGTGGGAGGGCTGGTGATAGCTGCTGTGTTGTTCCTGGGCGGGTGCGGCACAGAGCCCGGGCCTCCCTCAGAGCCTGGGGCTCGTTCGGAGTCTGGGGCTGGCTCGGAGGCTGAGGGCGGGAGCGAGCCGACCGGTGCCTCTGTGACTGATGGTGAGGGTGCGGGTGAGGGGCTCATTGATGTTGAGGGTGGGTATACCCAGGGTGAGCAGATGGCCGAGTTAGAAGCGGTGGTTGAGGTGATGCGGGAGCACTTCGGTGATGAGGTCGCGACTATTGATGGTGAGCTGTGGTCTGCTCAGCGTCATGATGAGGAGGTCCCTGCGAGGCCGAGTTATGACGGGTATAACCATGTCATCAATTTTGATATGCCCGATGGGGATGTGGAGGAGACCTATGCGACGGCTGGGGAGATCGCCGCGGAGCTGGGTCTGAGCGAGAACATCAACAACAGCGGTGGTGTGGATAAATACGGCAGGATCTTCTATGGCGCCGGCAGGGAAGAGGACCGGATCTTCCTGATCGCGAGCAACATCACTGCTGATGGTTTCAGGGCGACGTATCAGACACGGAAATCAGACGACGAAAGTGTGGTGGCAGCTTACGAGCGGATCATCGAGCGGCGTAGGCAAGAGAGAGAAGAGGAATTCGGACCGGATAATCCCCGCCAGATGAAGGATATCGAAGAGCTTGAAGCTTCTGAGGCGGCCGAAGAATGAGTGGCCCGTTGCAGGTTGGTGCCGGGTTCCTCAGGCGGTGGCCGGTGTCCACTTTATCAGTATTGC
>NZ_JAVKGR010000049.1:0-1116 GCF_031470965.1 Nesterenkonia aerolata
TACTGCACCCGGAAGGGTGTGGGAGAGTAGGACACCGCCGGACAACACCACACAGATGGGGCAGAGCACGCTTCCGTCGATTCAACGAAGAGTCGACATCATAGGAAGCAGGCTCTGCCCCATCTCTCATGTGCAGGCGGTTCCCCTGCCTGCGTGTGATTCTCTCTGGGCCAGACCGGCGAAGAAGACATCTCGAAGACTATGGCGGCGACTCTCGCTCGATTTGTGCCTCATGTCTTATCAGGTCTAAACTAGATACTTGTGAAAGCGGCCGAATAGGCCGTTCATCACGCCCCGGGGTGTAGCGCAGCTTGGTAGCGCGCCTCGTTCGGGACGAGGAGGTCGTAGGTTCAAATCCTGTCACCCCGACCAGTGGAACCCTGAAATTGCAGGGATCTAGCCCGGTACCAGTTTCTCTGGTGCCGGGCTTTTCTGCGTTGTGTACGAAAAGTGTACGGTTCTCCGCAGTCGTCCTCTGCCGCTTCACCAGTCCATCCGGACACTCCCTCTCTGACGTTGATTCAGAGCGGCTCTACAGGAGCCGAGGAGGAACAGTTCGAGATGCATATCCTGCGTGGCGATCACGGAAAGATTTACACCTACCACGAAGAGAGCCGAGGCCACTGGCGTGCGAGGTTCCAGTACAAGCCGCTGCTCAGTGACGAGGTGAAGATCCTCACTGCCACGGGCAGCACCAAGGGCAAGGCTGAGTCGAACCTGAAGCGAAAGTGGGGTGAGCTCCGTGCTTCGTGGAACCGAGGTCCCGCAGAGGCGGAGCGGCTGACCGTTGAGACACTCATCGACCGCTGGTACCCGACAGTGAAGCATCCTCAGCGTCACGGTAAGAAGCCTCTTAGCGAGAACACGCTTGAAGAGTACGCCGAGGTCATTGATCGAGCCTTGGTTCCTCGTCTGGGGGAACGAACGCTGGCGGAACTCACTCCATACATGCTGGAAGAGGCTCTCTGGTCGATGGTGGATCCAGACACAGGTAAGGGCAAGGCCAATGCTCAGCGTTCGATCACCATCCTGAAGAAAGCACTGGCCTTTGCCCGTAAGAAGGGGCTGATGCAGGAATAGGTGACATCTGATGTTTAGCACCGTGGGTGCTGGGCA
>NZ_JAVKGR010000004.1:0-194000 GCF_031470965.1 Nesterenkonia aerolata
GAGTAGTCCTCTGCGCCATCATCGCCTGCCTACGCACATAGGAGACACGCCCTAGATTCCGCAGACGCTCAGTGCTGACGCATCACGACCTCGGCCACACTCTAGCGGCCGAAGGCCCAGAGCACCAGCTCACTCGGGGCACCCTCGAGGGAGATCATCGGGTCCCTGAAAGCTCCGTGCGTGACCGACCCGTAGCCGGGACTGATGTAGGTGATGCGGCGTCGGCGCTTCCGAGCCGCGGCCATCAGCAGAGTGCGGGAGGCCTGCTTCCACAGACGTCTCTGGAGGCTCGGAGACAGCCTGCGGCGGTGCGGCTGAAGAGCGGATGAACCCTCCGGGCCAGCATCAGCCCCAGTGCTGTGGTCGTCACCGCGCAGGACATCCTCCGTGTGGACGAAGAACTCCAAGGTGTTCATCGCGTCATCGACGGACCGACTGCGGGCCGGATGCCAGGAGGGCACCCCGTCCCCGATCCGGTCGACGAGCTCGGCGAAGCTGAGCCCTTCGAAGCTCCGGTACTGCTCCTGCGCTTTGGACCCCACCACCGGCAGCCCTCGGCCGAGGACCAGGTGCGGACGAGAGTCTCGGGCGACCACATGGACTGCGAGGTCGTGGGTGGTCCATCCTTCGCAGAGCGTAGCGGCGGCGGGGCCCTTCTCGCGCAGGGCCGCGACGAGAGCCTGCCGCTCAGCCGCGGCGGTGGATGGTGAACGCATCGATGGGGGTCCTCACTGTCGGGGAGGCGGCATGGTCAGAGGGTTGGAAGATCAGCGACGGCTCAGAACAGCTGACGCCAATTGGTGCGGGCCAGGTCCACCAGCTCGTCCCCGCGACCGGAGAGCACCGTGCGGATGGCGTAGAGGGTGAAACCCTTGGCCTGCTCGGCGGTCACGGCCGGGGGCATGGACAGCTCCTGCCGTTCGGTGACCACGTCCAGCACGGCCGGGCCGTCGTGGGCGAAGAACTCCTCCACCGCGTCCGGGAGCTCCGCTGAGGACTCCACGCGGATGCCGCGGATCCCCATGGACTCTGCGATGTCGGCGAAGCTCGGGTTGGTCAGACCGGTGCCGAAGTTCACGAAGCCAGCGGCCTTCATCTCCACCTCCACGAAGTTCAGCGAGGAGTTGTTGAAGACCACCGTCTTCACCGGCAGCTGAGCCTGGGTCAGGGTCAGCAGCTCGCCGAGCATCATGGTTAGTCCGCCGTCGCCGGCCAGGGCAACCACCTGTCGCGAGGGGTCGGCCGCAGCCGCGCCGACCGACTGGGTGAGCGCGTTGGCCATGGAACCGTGGGAGAAGGAGCCGATCAGCCGGCGTCGGCCGTTCATGCTCAGGTACCGCGAGGCCCAGACCACCGGGGAGCCGACGTCGGGGATGAACACGGCGTCCTCGGCGGCGGCCTGGTCCACCAGCCGCGCCAGATACTGCGGGTGGATGGTGCGCTTGGAGGGCGAAGCCAGCGAGTCCAGGTCCTTGCGGGTGCGCCGGTAGTGCTTGGTCATCGTGTCGAGATGCTTGGAGCTGCGATCAGCCGCCAGCCGCGGCAGCAGCGCGTCGATGGTCTCCCTGACCCCGCCGACCAGCCCGACGTCCACGGAGGTGCGCCGGCCCAGCTGGGATCCGCGCAGGTCGACCTGCACCACCGAGGCGTCCTGCGGGTAGAACTGCTGGTAGGGCAGGTCGGAGCCCAGGACCAGCAGCGTCTCAGCGGCCTCCATGGCGTGATAGCCCGAGGAGAAGCCCAGCAGGCCGGTCATGCCGACGTCGTAGGGGTTGTCGTAGGCGACGTGTTCCTTGCCGCGCAGGGCATGGACGATGGGCGCCTGGAGCCGCTCGGCGATCTGCAGCAGCGCATCGTGTGCTCCCGCCGCACCGGCGCCGGCGAGGATGGTGACCCGTTCGCAGCCGTTGAGCGCCTCTGCCGCAGCCTCGAGGTCGCCTTCGGCCGGGGTGACCACAGAGGTCGTCGGCCGGATCGTCTCAGGCTCCGCGCTGATCTCCTGCAGGGCGACGTCGCCGGGGATCACCAACACTGCCACACCCTGCTTCTCGATGGCCTCACGCATGGCGACGCGCATCAGACGGGGCATCTGGTCAGCTTGGGAGACATGCTCGACGTAGACGCTGCATTCGCGGAAGAGCTCCTGCGGGTGAGTCTCCTGGAAGTAGCCCGAGCCGATCTCCTCACTGGGGATGTGGGCCGCGATGGCCAACACCGGGGTGCGGGAGCGCTGGGCGTCATAGAGCCCGTTGATCAGGTGGAGGTTGCCGGGACCGCAGCTGCCCGCGCAGACCGCGAGTTCGCCGGTGAGCTGGGACTCGGCGCTGGCGGCGAAGGCCGCAGTCTCCTCATGCCGGACCTGGACCCAGTCGATGGTTCCGGAAGCGCGCAGCGCGTCGGTGAATCCGTTGAGCGAGTCTCCGGGGATCCCATAGACCCGCTGGATCCCGCTGGCGTGCAAGGTGTCGACCATAGTGCGTGCAACAGTCGGCATAGGACGTTCCCCTTTCCGTGACAGGACACGGCCCGGCCGGATCCTGCGGCTCGGGCCGCCTGCGATCGAGTCTATGACTATGGCGTCCCTCAGACCATGACCTGCTTCACCCGCTTCACGCGCCGGCGGCTGAACCTGACCGCCCGGAGAACTCCCAGGGGATCGCCGTTAAGCTCTCGAACTGTGCCGGCCCTTCGACGCCGGGCTTCTCAGAGGCCGCAACCGTGACGTTCAACAGCTCCGACGCCTCTTCGTCCCGACCTCGCCGCAAGGTCTCCACAGTCCACTGCGATATCCCATCAGCGTTGCCCTTCTGGTGCGCCTCAGCTTGCCCGTCGGGACGCACCATCTTCGGCCGTACGCCGACCACCATAAGGTCTCCCAGCGCGGACTGGTCCACCGGTATGGTTCGCATCAGCTCTCCTCCGCTTCCAGGTCCGTCAGGACGTCATCGACCACCGAATCACTGAGACGAACAAAACCACGACGGACAGAGCCCTCGCGTCCCGCCTCACGCTCGATGAGGCCAAGGGCCTCGGCCCGTCGCAGCGCCCGGCGGAACGTTGTGGCCGTGGTCTTCGTCTCCCTCACCAACTTGGCCGTGTTCACCGGCACCAGCTGCCGCGACAGTCCGATAACCTCCTGCACCACCAACGCGATGGCCCCCACGACCGACATGTCCACCGTGCCGTCGTCATTCAGCGAGCGACGCAGCAGCACACTGCACACCGCCCCGAACTCTCGCTTGCTCAACACCTGCTCAGTCATCACTGCTTCCTCTCACTCGGAACACCTTACAACTCCAGTGTGGTCGATTTGCACCACCTATGTCAACCACCCTATGAGACTAGTGTAGATGAGCCTACATGCTGGCTCCTGGCACGTCTCTACACATTGGTGACGATTTTCAGTGGAGATCAAGGCGTGCGCGCGGGCGCGCACGCGCGTGGTCCTGCGGGGGCCTGTGCCCCCGCCTGCGGGCCGCCCCTTGCGCATGCGGCCTGGCGGCCGTTCGCGGGGCGGTCCTCGGCGTCGCTCCGGCCTGCTCGGACACGCCGTAACCCGCCTGCTCAACATGCTCTGCAGACATCACGCAACCTAGACTTGAGCAGTATGCGCATTTACGCACTTGCCGACGTGCACGGGCACCTCTCCGAACTCAATAACGCTCTTACCCTCATCGATGCCGACGAGGGTGATCAGATTGTGTTCGGAGGCGACTACGTAGATCGGGGACCTGATTCCCTCGGTGTCCTGGCTACGGTCCGGGAATATGCCATGACCCACGGAGCCATCGCGCTCATGGGCAACCATGAAGAAGGCTTCCTAGAGTGGATCGATTCTGACGAGGACGGCGCAGAACCTTGGCCAGGTGAAGATCGCGGGTTCCTGACCCTCCGCAGCTTCCTCACAGACACGACCATTGACCAGTGGATCGGGCAGTGCCACAGCAACGACGAGGACCCCGAAACCTCAGCATGGTTCAACCAGACGGCCAAGGCTTCCATCCGCGCTCAGCATGGCGGCCTCATCAACTGGATGCGCAATCTGCGTCCCTACTATGAGACCAACCGGCAAATTTTCGTTCACGCCGGTGTCGATGAGAGCGCCGGAGACGCATGGAAGGCTGCCACCGAGGAACACGTCTGGGCCAGTAAATTTCCCCCCGCTACGGGCCAGTTCATCAAGGACGTGATCGCAGGCCATACCGAGACCAGTAGCCCTTTCCTTGCCAATGATCCGAACTATCGCGGCGTATTCTGGGATGGAGCCAGTCACTACTACATCGACGGAGGCGTCGAAGCAACAGGCCAAATCCCCGTCCTGATCTATGACACCAATACCAAGCTGTACACAACGTTCAAAGAGACCCGGCCCGGTCACTGGATTGAGCAGCCAGTAACGACTGATACGCGCTAAATCCGCAAATGGTGCCCTACCTCTCGGGCAAAGGCTCATACCCCATATTCTCAAGCTGAGAATTCATCTCCTCGAGACTCTGATCATTCCACGCGAAGGGATCAGTGACAGAAAAACTATCTACATTGTTCACTGTCACTACAGTCTCATCGGGACCTTCTGCAGAGTCGTCAATCTTCTCTACAGTAATCTGCTCCTGGTACTCCCAGTCATCCCAGAATGGATCCTCAATGTCTACACTATTGTTTTCACGAAGCTCTGTAGCATAAGGCTCTTTACGAAGCCACTCAGTAGGGTAAGAGTCTGCATTAAGAGGAAAACCAGGCTCTGCATTTGCTTCGTATCCAAGGTGAATCCCTGCGAAAATATAGCCACCATCATAGGTGTAGCTGTAGTCATCGCTAATTGAGACACCTTCAAGGTTTGTAGACCCAGGCTCAACAACTACATACATAGTAGCTCCCTGCTCATCCTCAAAAGTCAGATGCTCAGGAAACCCCTCGAAGGTATCTCTAAGAACTTGGGCATCACTGTCGTCAATCTCTACGGTCCTAGGAGCTGTTGTTTGGTTTGGGAAGATAGCGCCCTCACTAGACATAGTCCAGTCAAGCTCCATAGTGTCGCCTTCGGAGACATCTAGCGCGTCAGGCTCACGGAGTAGCACTAAAAGGTAGTTTCCACCGATCTCACCATTAGGCCATTCATCAAATCGATAGCCGATCATCGATGTATCGAAGTCTTCCACCATAGGAGAGGGTCCACTATCGGCACTCGATTCACTATCAGTTTCCGATTGCCCATTAGTATTCTCAGCATCTGACGCATTGTTTTCGTTCGTAGAGCATCCGCTAATGCCTAGAACAGTCGCTGCCGCAATAGCGCTGATTGCACCTACAATCCATCTGGCCTGCTTACTCATCAACCCTCCTATAGCTCCTGATCAGCACTATACAAGGGGGAGGGGGAAGCACTGCGAGCCACGCAGAGGTCAGCGGAGGAGGCCGCAGGCTCTCCTGCGTGACGTTTCTTGCACGCCGTATAAGTGGGCGAATTCCATCAGGCGAAGACCAGACGGTTACGGCCCACACGAGTGTTACGGCTCCGACCCGAGGCATAGACGCCGTGGAAGAACGCTTCCCGGTGGATAGCCAGGGCCTCATCCATGCTCATGCAGCCGAAACCGCAGGTTCGTCACTGAGACTCATCGCGTGCGCCTTGGCCCAAGCACGCCGCTGCTCCTGAAAGAACTTCCGCCGCAGCACAGTCCACGCCTTCGACCGCGAGACGGCATGAGAGCCAGCACCCATCGACCGATGCCGCCGATGACCACAGTCTCGCCCATGACAGTCCCGCGTGCACTCCATCTCATCCCGCGCAGCACGGGTGAGAGTATCCGCATGGGCTACAGCCTCCGGCGACCGGTTCGATACCGCCTCAGCGCCCAGGTCTTTCGCCACGTAGCCCAGCACCTTGCCGAGATAGCTGATCGCCCGGCGGACCTGGCCCGGCTCAATCCCCAGAATCCGAGCATCAACCTGACGTCCCCACCGGACCACCGAATCATCCACTGCGCTGGAGGCCACCACCCCGGCACACGTATCTTCCAGCAGCGACACCAACGACGACCGCGACACAGACAGGTGCTCAATGCGCAGCAGCACATGGAAGTGCAGGACACCCCTCACCTGCCACTCACGCACCGCCGCATAGTCGAACCGATCAGGCAGCGCCCGGCGTAGTGCAATCTGCGTGTACCGCCACAGCTCGCTCACATCACGGTTGAACCTGACCTGCCCCGCGTAGTCGTAGGCCTTGGCATCGACCGGCACCCCACGCAGCACCCGCTCACTCTCACTGTGGCGACGCCCGCACGCGCACCGCTTCGCCGCCTCGCCTGGCTTCGGCACACGATGGACCTTCCCGAACGAGGGCGCCGTCAACGTCAACAGCACGAACGTGCTCCGGCCCGGCTTCGACTCCCGGACACCATCGGCCAAAATCGCCTGCCAGTCCCGCCGATAGACCCTCGCGCACTTCGGGCACGTCAGGAACGACCGAGAACCACAGTTCACCACTTCACCCGTGGACGTCACGACCTTCTTGGCACACTGCCGCCCGGCCACCTCACGAGCAAGAGCAACCTTGTCTGAGACCTCCATCACTGACCCACCCCAAGCGTCCAGACGGGTGGGGCTGTGACCTGCGCTTTTACTGCTCTGCCGCTGCACTGTGTTGGAGCCGCTCGATGCCCCCGTGCATAGAGAATTGCTTTTGTTTGGCGCTGTGCTAACGTATTCCTCGACTCAAAGGTACCGACTGAAAATCGAAAGGTCACCGGATCGACGCCGGTCGGAGCCACACATGGCGAAACCCCTGCCTCAGGCAGGGGTTTTTCGTTTCTCACCTACAGCGCGCTGCCAGAATCTGGGGCCCGAGAAATCCGCGTTGCTTTTTCAGTCACGATCAGCGTCTCGGAGCCCGGAAAACCCTCGATTCGTGACTGCAAGTTGACCCTCGATTTAGGGACACCCTGCTCGGAGGGCCTCACACCCCCACACCTTGGGGCGCCAGTGGATTCTCCTCAGCTCCAGGAAGCGATCCACGTGTGGAGGACCGGGTCTTCCAGGGAGCTCAACCGGCGCGGCGCCTGAGGCTCCTGCCCCGGAATCGAGGGCACGGCGATCAGCTGCAGCCCCGCAGAGCGGGCGGCCTCGGCACCGGTCTCGGAGTCCTCGAAGCACAGGCACTCACCCGGTGCCGCACCGAGGGCACGCGCCGCTGCCGTGTAGAGATCCGGTGCGGGCTTCGGTTCAGCGACATCTTCGATGGCGAAGGACGCGCTGATCAGTTCCGTGATGCCCAGTCCCGCCAGCTTGACGTCGAGCATCTCCCGCGGGGAGTTCGACGCCACCGCCACCGGACGCACCGCCGCCACAGCCCGCAGGGTCTCCATCGCCCCCGGCATCGGCACCATCTCAGCATCGAGACTGTCCCGATGCTCGGCGAAGAGCTCGTCGTAGACAGTCTCCGGGGCCTTGCTCACCTTCTCCGCAATCGCGGAGAGCACCACCTCGGCTGACCGACCGGTGATCTCGCGGCGCTGGGTTGTGGTGAACCCGGTCCCGTGCCGGTGCAGATACGCATCCTGCATCCGGATCCACTGCCCCTCCGTGTCCACTAGCAGGCCGTCGCAGTCGAAGACGACGGCAGTCGGAGCCCAGACCGGGGGCCAGATCTCCAGTGGAGAGAGTGCAGGTGAAGGCGATGAGGAATCCGAGATGCTCATGGTCCGCTCAGACTATCGGTTCGCCGTCACTGGCGGCACCAGTCCGGATGACCGCGGCGCCACTCACCCCACTTTGGTGCGGCTGGCGCCGATTCTCGCGACGACCACCAGTACGATTCCCGCATACCCGGCCGCCCCGAGATCCTGCCCCAGCAGGAGTAGCCCCGAGAGCGCAGCCACCGCAGGGGAGAGCGCCAAGAGCACGGCGAAGGTCGACGGCGGCACCGTCCGCAGCGCCCGCATCTCCAAGGCATAGGGGATCGTCGAGGACAGCAGCGCCACCGCCAGTCCGACCAGCAGCACTTCCGGTCGCAGGAACACAGTGCCCGTCGTCGTCACCGCGAAGGGGACGACCGCCAGTGCCCCCACCGACATGCCCAGCGTCATTCCCGCCAGGCCGGAGAAGTGCCGCCCCGCGGCCCGGGTGAAGAGGATGTAGCAGGCCCACATGACGCCGGCGCCCAGCGCGAACACCACGCCCAGAGGGTCCAGAGTCTCGGATGGGTTCCAGCTCAACAGCAGCACACCGAGGCCTGCGATCACCGCCCACAGCAGACTCAGCAGGCGCCGCCCGGCGATCACGCTCAGCGTCAGCGGTCCCAACAGTTCCAGAGTGACTGCCGTGCCCAGTGGAATGCGGTCGATGGCCAGGTAGAACAGCACGTTCATCGCCGCCAGCACCAGCCCGTACCCGGCGGCTGCGCCCCAGGAGAGCCTGCTGATGCCGCGCAGACTCGGCCGGACCAGCAGCCACAGCACCAGGGCGGAGAGCCCCAGGCGCAGCGCTACTGTCCCCACCGGGCCCGCCAGGGAGAACACCATCGCCGCCACGGCAGAACCGGTCTGCGCGAAGGATATCGCCAGCACGACCAACGCCGGCCCCTGGGCGCCTGAGGGAGGATGCGGGGCAGTCATGCTCATATCCTCAGCCCCCGGCGCCGGAAACGAAAATCATCGACGCGGCATGTCAGCACCGTTCAGCTGACGCCGCGGCTCAGGTAGGTTGACCGTAGGCGCGGACATCGGGCCGTTCAGCGGCGATGTGCCCCGCGTCCGCGATCGGACCTGTCCGAGGAGGACACATGACACAGCAGCCCGGAGACCCGCAGCAGCCCGAGGAAAACCCGGAGGGCGCCGCGACCGGTGAGCAGCCGACCAGGGAACACTTCGCCGGTGAGCAGCCGACCACGCCCCAGCCCGACGGTCCTCCGCGTGAAGGCGGACTGCCCGGAAGTGTGGAACTCACGGAAGAGGACCAGGCCGGCTACGCTCAGCCTCCCTATGGTCAGCAGCCCCTGTCAGCGCCGCAGGACACCGGCCAACCGGTGTACGGACAGTCCGACGTCGACCAGCAGGGCTACGGAGATCAGCAGGGCCATGGACAGCCTGTGTATGGACAGCCGGAACCCGGCGAACCGCAGCCGGGTCCCTACGGCGGTCAGCAGCAGGGCTACGGACCCCAGGACGCCGGTCAGAGTGGGTATGACGCCAGCGGCTACCAACAGGGCGGCTACCAACAGCCGGGGTATCAGCAGCCGGGCTATCCTCAGGGCGGCTATGAGCAGGGTGGGTACGAGCAGGCGGGCTATGGTCAGCCTGCCTACGGAGCGCCCCAGCCGGCAGGACACCCGCAGCCCGGCCCCGCACAGCAGCGCCCGTCGGCCAACGCTGTCGAGGCCAAGGGCTTCTTCGCAGCGCTCTTCGACTTCAGCTTCCGCAGCTTCATCACGATCAAATTCGCCAGGTTCATCTATGCGCTGCTGATCATCGTCTCAGCTCTGGCCTGGTTCATGATGATCATCTCCGGATTCGCCACGGGCGAGCCGGTCTTCGGGATCATCGTTCTGCTGCTGGGCTGGATTCCGGTGGTCCTGTACATCGTGCTCTACCGAGTGGTGCTGGAGGTCATGATCTCGATGGTGCGGACCTCCCAGAACACCGCGGCCACACAGGCTGAGGTCGAGCAGCTGCGTGCTGACCTGATGAACCGGTGAGATGAACCGATGAGCAGCTGAAGTATCCTCCCCGGACGCGCAGGGGCAGGGGTCAGCTGAGGTCCACCACCACCGGTGCGTGGTCTGAGGCGCCCTTGCCCTTGCGCTCTTCACGGTCGATCGCAGCATCGTTCACTCGCTCCGCCAGGGCTGGGGAAGCCAGGACGAAGTCGATGCGCATCCCCTCCTTCTTGGGGAAGCGCAGCTGCTTATAGTCCCAATACGTGTAGACCCCCGGCCCCGGCTTCAACGGGCGGACGACGTCGACGAACCCGGCGTCGAGGAACCTCTGGAAGGCCGCACGCTCCGGCTCGGAGACGTGGGTCAGGCCCTCCTGACGGAAGAAGTCGATGTCCCAGACGTCGTCGTCCTGCGGTGCAATGTTCCAATCGCCGACCAGCGCGATCTGCGCCTGCGGATCATCGCTCAGCCAGGATGTGGCGTGGCCCCGCAGAGTCTCGAGCCACTGCAGCTTATACCCCATGTGCTCGTCCTCCAGGGCGCGGCCATTGGGGACATACAGGCTCCACACGCGCACCCCGCCGCAGGTCGCGGCCATCGCGCGGGCCTCCTGCACCGGATCCTTCCCACCCTTGCCGAAGGCAGGCTGCTCGGGGAAGGTGCGCTCGACGTCGGCCAGCCCCACCCTGGAGGCGATGGCCACCCCGTTCCACTGGTTGAAGCCGAAGTGTGCGACCTCGTAGCCGCTGTTCTCGAAGACCTCCCAGGGGAAGTTCTCGTCCTTGCACTTGGTCTCCTGGATGGCCAGGACATCAGCGTCCCAGCGGTCCAACCAGGCCTCGACCCGGTCGGCCCGGGCCCGCATCGAGTTCACATTCCAGGTGGCGATTCGCATGCGCCCGAATCTATCAGTCGGCGGTGACAGCTGAGCTCCGGTTGGTGGACTCTCGGATGACCAGTTCCGGCTGAAAGACCGTTTGCTCTGTGGGGGTTTGCGGGTCGTCAATGAGGGAGCACAGCAGTTCGGCTGACTTGCGACCCATCTCGTGTGCAGGCTGTCTGATTGAGGTGATCGGGATGGTTGCAGAGCCCGCGAAGGCGATGTCGTCGTAACCAGAGAGGAGCATATCGCCGGGGACGTCGAGGCCGCTGCGCACGAGTTCCTGTAGAGCGCCGATGGCGATGAGATCGTTGGTGGCCATTAGGGCGTCTGGTCTCTGTTCTGAGTCGCGCGCTAGGATCCCTGCCGCCGCCATCCTGCCGGATTCGATATCCATGGCACCGGTGTCGATGCACTCCACCTGCACGCCTGGGCTCGCCGAGGCCGTAGATTCGGCACCTTCGAGCCGCTGGGAAACCTGTCGCAGATGACGTGGACCACCGACAACGGCGATGTGGCGGGCACCCTCATCGATGAGGTGCTGGGAAATCAGCCTGCCGCCTTCGACGTCGTCGAGAGACACCGAGGAGAACTCATCCTCTCCTGCCATCCTGTCGACGATGACCACAGCTGTATCACGTTCCTTCAGTCGCCTCAGCTGCGGTGTGACATCCCCGACGGCGATGATGAGCAGCCCGGCGACCCTCTGTTCTTCGAAGAGTGCCAGATGCGCGGATTCACGCTCGGGGATCTGAGAGGAGTTCCCCAGCAGCAGGGGTCGGCCCTGCTCGGCGAGGTGGTCTTCGGCGCCTTCTGCGAGGTTCGAGAAGAAGGGGTTCCCGGCATCGAGGACGATCATTCCTACTGCGCGGTTGCGTCCCGCCCGCAGCTGACGGGCAGCATCGTTGGGGATGAAATCGAGCTCCTCGATGGCCTTCCTGACGCGTTCCCGGGTGCGTTCCGAGACCTTCTCCGGGTGGTTGATCGCGTTGGAGACAGTGGCGGGTGAGACCCGCGCCCTTGCCGCGACGTCCCGTACCTGAGCCACTGCCATGAGTGTCAGCATACAAGCCCTCTCGTCACACCCCGTTGACACGTCTGTGATGTGCCTCATATGATCTGACTCACGAATTAAATCGTTTCAATTCGTTCAGTTCCCAGGACATTCGGAGGTTTCATGTCGAACGAGACAGACCGGGTGCCGGTGCTGCAGCTCGACTCAGTGCGTAAGTCCTTCGGGTCCGTCAAGGCACTGGCTGAGGGCAGCCTGACAGTTCACCCCGGCTCGATCCACGCGCTGGTCGGGGAGAACGGCGCCGGCAAGTCGACCCTGATCAAAGTAGTGGCCGGACTCCACCGTCGGGATTCAGGAGCCTTCAGATTCCGTGGACAGGACGTCGACTTCACCAACACTGCTGAGGCCAAAGATGCCGGCATCGCAGTCATCTACCAGGAGCCGACGCTCTTCCCGGATCTCTCCGTGACGGAGAACATTTTCATGGGCCGCCAGCCACTCGGCTCCGGTCGGCGGATCGACAAACAGGCCATGCTCCGCGAGACACGGCAGATTTTCGCCCGGCTCGGTGTCGATCTTGACCCCCAACGGTCGGCACAGGGGCTTTCGATCGCCGATCAGCAGATCATCGAGATCGCCAAGGCCATTTCACTAGATGCCCACCTGCTCATCATGGATGAACCTACTGCGGCATTGAGCGGGACCGAGGTGGAACGGCTCTTCGCCGTCGCCCGCAGCCTGCGAGATGAAGGGCGCGGTATCGTCTTCATCTCGCATCGCTTCGATGAAGTCTTCTCCCTCTGCGACATGATCACCGTGATGCGGGACGGCTCCTACGTCGCCACCCGTCCTACTGCTGAAACCGACTCACAGGAACTTGTCCGTATGATGGTCGGTCGCGAAGTCGACGAGCTCTATCCCAAGACCGAAACGACGATCGGTGATGTGGTCCTCGAGGTGCGCAACCTCCACAGCGCAGGGAACTTTCACGACGTGAGCTTCGAGGTCCGGTCCGGTGAGATCGTCGGACTCGCCGGGCTCGTCGGCGCCGGGCGCAGTGAGATCGCTCGAGCCGTCTTCGGGGTCGATGGCTACGACTCCGGGACAGTGCGACTTCTCGGTAGTCAGATCCCTCAGAAGAAGCCACAGGCAGCCATCGCTGCCGGCATGGCCCTGATCCCCGAGGATCGTAGGCAGCAGGGCCTGGTGATCGCCTCGTCGGTCGCACAGAACATCGCCGCGGCCATCCGTGACCGCCTCTCCCGCTCAGGGATACTCACCACCGCGGCAGAGAACCGTGCCTCCCAGATGTGGGCACGCAAGCTCCAGGTCAAGACCAACGCCCTGTCCATGCACGCCTCCACGATGAGCGGCGGGAACCAGCAGAAGGTCGCCATCGCCAAGTGGTTGGCCACCGAACCTCGACTGCTCATCATCGACGAGCCGACCCGAGGCATCGACGTCGGGACCAAAGCGGAGGTGCACAGGCTCCTCTCCGAGCTGGCCGGAGAGGGGATGGCCATCCTCATGGTCTCCTCCGAACTCCCCGAGGTGCTCGGTATGGCAGATCGTGTGCTCGTCGTACGGGAAGGGCGGATCAACGCCGAACTCGACCGCAGCGAGGCCACACCTGAAGCAGTCATGTATGCCGCCACTGAGGACAGGGCTCCGCGCGAGGCCGGTAAGGAGAGGGTATGACCGCCACACCTCAGACGCTGGCTCGCCCCAGCCGCCTGTCGACCTCCCAGAAGATCCTGCGGAACGTGCTCGGCTCACGTGAGATGGCCATCGTCGTGGTCATCGGGATCGTCGTGGCTGCGGCGACGTCGATGAACTCCAACTTCCTGTTCACCGCACAGGGATGGCGGGACCTCCTCCTGACCCCGTCGATCCTGCTGGTACTGGCCGTCGGCTCGGCGGTCGTGATCATCACCCGGAACGTCGACCTCTCCGTAGGCTCGACCCTGGCCATCACGGCATATCTCACCGGCCGTCTCTTCATCGACTTCCCGGCCCTTCCTGTTGTGGCGGTGGTGCTCATCGGGATTCTTGTGGGGGCGCTGCTCGGGCTCATCAACGGACTGCTCGTCGCCTTCGGAAGGGTCCCGGCGCTGGTAGTCACCCTGGGCACCATGTACGTCTATCGCGGGATCGTGCTGACCTGGGCGGGGAGTGACAGGATCAACGCGTCGGACCTGCCGCGTGAGTTCCTGCGTCTGGGAACGCTTCAGGTGATGAGCATTCCGCTGCTGACCGTTATCGCAGTCGTCATCCTGCTCGCCGTGGGCTACTACCTCTCCACAGCCCGCGGAGGGCGCGAGTTCTATGCTATCGGCTCCGACCCACAGGCCGCCGAGCTGTACGGACTCTCAGTGACCCGGCGAGTCATCGGGGCCTTCGTCCTCTGCGGTGCGCTCGCCGGGCTCGCCGGAGTGATGTACACCGCCCGCTACGGAACAGTCAGCGCGGGAGCAGGCTCGGGTTGGGAGCTCGAAGCCATCGGTGCTGCAGTCATCGGAGGTGTGGCGATCTTCGGTGGCAGCGGAACGGTATGGGGCGCGGCCGCCGGTGCAGTGCTGCTGATGACGATCAACCGCACTCTGCCGATCCTCGGCGTTCCTGACTTCTGGCAGCGCGCCGTGGTCGGTGCGCTCATCATCGGCGCCATCGTCCTCGATCGTTATCTCGCCGCCCGACAGGCGCGCAAGCTGCAGGAAGCGAGGGACCAGGTATGACCGTCTCCGAAAAATCTCCAGCGACATCCACCGACACCTCGCAGGTGCAGTACCGCTCCTTTGACCGGCCCTTCTGGGCAAGGGTTCTCTTCACCCCAGAGTTCCTCATCATCGGGCTGCTCGTCGCAGTATGGATCGCCGCCCTGCTCCTGGTCCCGAACTTCGACGGACCGCTGACGGTGAGATACCTGCTGCTGGACATCGCCCCGCTGATGATGATCGCCCTGCCGATGACCCTCATCATCGTCACCGGGCAGATCGACCTCTCCGTCGCATCGGTCGTCGGACTCTCCAGCGTCCTCGTCGGAGTGCTCCACGTACAGATGGGCCTGTCTCTGCCGACGGCCGCCCTCATCGCCGTCGCCGTCGGCGCCCTGTGCGGGGTATTTAACGGCTTTCTCGTCGCCTATGTGGGCCTTCCCTCGTTGACCGTCACCATCGGCACCCTGGCGCTGTTCCGAGGAATCGCCGTCGGACTACTCGGGACGACGGCGCTGACCGACTTTCCCGAGCAGTGGACCTCCCTCGCCAGCGCATCAATCGGAGAGACCCGCATACCTGTCGTCGTCCTACCGATCCTGGTACTGATCGCGATCTTCACGGTGCTGCTCCACTTCACACGGTTCGGACGAGGCCTCTACGACATCGGCCACAACGACGAGGCCGCGCGGTTCTCCGGAGTCAACGTTGCGCGGTCGAAGATGATCACCTTCCTGCTGTCGGGCACCGTCTCAGCGATGGCAGGCGTCTTCTACACGCTGCGCTTCGGCAACTCCCGCGGAGACAACGCCATGGGCCTCGAGCTCGAGGTCATCGCCGGAGTGCTGCTCGGCGGGGTACTCATCTTCGGCGGGCGCGGCGCCCTCCACGGAGTGATCGCAGGAGTCCTGCTCATCGGCGTCATCTCCTCGGCACTGCGTCTCGAAGGGGTCACGGTCAACGTCATCAACATCATCATCGGCCTGCTGCTGATCATCTCTGTCATGACCCCCTCGTTGGCTACTCGCTTCCGAGCTCTGTGGAGTAGTCGGCCCCGCGAGCCACGTCAGCCAGCCCCCAGCACTGAGAAGTGACACCGCTCGTACGAGCCCCAGATGGAAGGAACACGACCATGAAGAACACCCTGAACACACGACGGTTCGGAGTCGCCGCAGCGATCGGACTGAGCGCCACGTTCGCCCTGTCAGCTTGTGGGGGAGGGGGCGGAGATAACGGGGGCGACGGTGAGGACATCCAGGTCACCATGCTCCCTAAGAATCTCGGAAACCCCTACTTCGAGACCTCGAACGCCGGGGCGGAGAATGCCATCGAGGAGTTCGGAGGCACGCACTCCGAGGTCGGCCCAGAGCAGGCCAGCCCCGACGGCCAGGTCCAGTACATCAACACTGCCGCGCAGCAGGGAGACGACGCTCTGGTCGTCTCGGCCAATGACCCGAGCGCGATCTGTGGCGCCCTCGACGAAGCCCGTGAAGCCGGGGCCGCCGTCGTCACCTTCGATTCGGACACCGATACCGAATGCCGCGACATCTTCGTCAACCAGGCCAGCGCTGAGGGTATCGCCCGTGCCCAGGTCGAGCTCGTCGCCGAGCAGATCGACGGAGAGGGCGAGATCGCCGTCCTCTCCGCCGATGCCAACGCCACGAACCAGAACCGCTGGATCGAGCTGATGGAAGAAGAGCTTGAGGCGGAGTACCCGGACATCGAACTGGTCGACATCGTCTATGGAGACGACGACGATCAGCGTAGCTTCGACCAGACGGCGGCCCTGCTGCAGTCGCACTCGGACTTAGATGCGATCGTCTCACCGACCACGGTTGGCATCGCGGCCGCGGCCCGCTACATCTCCGACTCCGGTTATGCCGGTGAGATCGCGCTGACTGGCCTCGGTACTCCGAACCAGATGCGTGAGTACGTCGAAGACGGCACAGTCGAAGCCTTCGCCCTGTGGAACCCCGAAGACCTCGGCTACCTGGCGGCCTGGGCTGCCTACGCACTAGCAACCGATGAGATCGACGGTGAAGAGGGCGACACATTCGAGGCCGGCGAGCTCGGCGAATACACCGTCGGTGAGGACGGCGAAGTCGTGCTGGACGACCCATTCGTCTTCGATGCGGACAACATCGACGACTTCGACTTCTGAGGCCTTCAGGGACATGCGACGAGTCTGCTTCCGACTCCAGGTCAGACCCGACAGGTTGGATGAATACGTCCGGCGTCATAGTCAGGTGTGGCCGGAGATGCTTCGTGCCCTAGAAGAAGCCGGATGGACCAACTACTCCCTGTTCCTCGGCCAGGACGGTCTGCTCATCGGCTACGTCGAAGTTGCTTCCCTGGCTGACGCGCAGGCGGCCATGGAAGCAACCGAAGTCAACGCCCGGTGGCAGGAACAGATGAGTGAGTTCTTCGTGGAGCTTGACGGCTCCCGGCCCGACACCGGCTTCACCCAGCTCACAGAGGTCTTCCACCTGGAGGACCAGCTCGACGCGATCAGATCAGACCAGAGTGAGGACATATGACAGCTTTCGAGACCATCGCAGGAGCACTCGATGATCTGAGGATCGAAGTGCCGTCCTGGGCCTACGGAAACTCCGGTACCCGGTTCAAGGTATTCGGATCCCCGGGAACACCCAGGACTGTTCAGGAGAAGATCAGTGACGCCGCCGCCGTGCATCGTGTCACTGGACTCACCCCCAAGGTCGCCCTGCACATCCCGTGGGACCGCGTCGAGGACGTCGACGCGCTCGCATCCTTCGCTGCGGACCAGGGAGTGGAGCTCGGCACCATCAACTCCAACACCTTCCAAGACGATGACTTCAAGTTCGGGGGCCTCACCCACCACGATGAGGCGATCCGTCGCAAGGCGATCGACCACCACCTCGAGTGTCTCGACATCATGGATCGCACCGGGTCCCGGGACCTCAAGATCTGGCTGGCTGACGGGTCGAACTACCCCGGTCAAAGCGATATGCGAGCTCGACAGGACCGTCTGGCAGATGCCCTGCATACCATCTATGAGCGCCTCGGCACTGACCAAAGACTCGTGCTGGAATACAAGTTCTTCGAACCGTCCTTCTACCACACCGATGTGCCCGACTGGGGCACGGCGCTCACCCAGGTGTTGGCCCTGGGGGAGAAGGCCGTGGTCTGCCTGGACACCGGGCATCATGCGCCGGGGACGAACATCGAGTTCATCGTCATGCAGCTTCTGCGGCTCGGAAAGCTGGGATCCTTCGACTTCAACTCGCGTTTCTATGCCGATGACGATCTCATCGTCGGCAGCGCCGACCCGTTTCAGCTCTTCCGCATCATGGTCGAGGTCATCCGCGGAGGAGGTTTCGGACCAGATGCCGACGTGGCCTTCATGCTCGACCAGTGCCACAACATCGAGAAGAAGATACCGGGACAGATCCGTAGTGTGCTCAATGTCCAGGAGATGACTGCCCGTGCACTGCTCGTGGATCGTCCTGCCCTCACCGAGGCGCAGGAAGCCGGTGACGTGCTCGGGGCCCATGAGATCTTCATGGACGCCTTCTACACCGACATCCGGGCGGACCTTGCTGACTGGCGGGCCGACCGCGGTCTGCCCAGGGACCCGATGCGAGCATACGCCCAGTCCGGATATCAGGAGCAGATCGAGACCGATCGTGTTGGTGGCACTCCGATGAGCTGGTGAGACGAGATTCGTCTATACCCCAGACACATGTAGGAGAGCGATGTGAGCATCCCGATCCCGACAGCTTCTACAGACATCAGATGAGAGGAACTGAGGCCATGACCCACCCACAGGTGCGTGAGCTGATCGACAGGTCCAACAGACTGGGCTCCGATCCGAAGAACACCAACTACGCCGGCGGAAATGCCTCTGCCAAGGGAACGTCCCAGGACCCTGCGACCGGGGAGGAGGTGGAGGTGCTCTGGGTGAAGGGCTCCGGAGGAGATCTCGGCACCCTCACCGAGGAGGGGCTGGCAACACTGCGCCTGGACCGGATGCAGGCCATGGTCACCACCTATCCCGGTGTAGAGCGGGAAGATGAGATGCAGGCCCGCTTCGACTACTGCATGCACGGCCGGGGCGGAGCCGCACCTTCCATCGACACGGCTATGCACGGGCTCGTGGACGCGGCGCACGTGGACCACCTGCACCCGGACTCCGGTATCGCCGTGGCGACGGCCGAGGACGGGCCCGAGCTGACCAAGAGGATCTTCGGGGACAAGGTGGTGTGGATTCCCTGGCGCCGTCCCGGCTTCCAGCTGGGCCTCGACATCGCGGAGACGAAGCGGGACCATCCGGATGCGGTCGGCTGCATCCTCGGCGGGCACGGGATCACCGCATGGGGAGACACCTCCCAGGAGGCTGAGGAGCACTCACTGTGGATCATCGACACAGCCCAGGCGTACATCGACGCCCACTCGAGCCCAGAGCCTTTCGGCGCGCAGGTGCCTGCTCGTGCGCCGCTGCCGGAAGCGGAACGGTGCCGGAAGGCGGCAGCCTTGGCTCCGGTGATCCGCTCCCTTGCGGCACAGGACCAACCGCAAGTGGGGCATTTCACCGACGACCAGAGGGTACTGGAGTTCCTAGCCTCTGAGAAGCTCCACAGCCTCGCGGAGCTGGGCACATCCTGCCCCGACCACTTCCTCAGGACCAAGGTCAAGCCCCTGGTCCTCGACCTCCCGGCAGATGCGACGCTCGACGAGTCAGTGGCCCGCCTGCGTGAGCTTCACTCGGAGTACCGTGCCGACTACCAGGCCTACTACGACCGTCATGCTGAGCAGGACAGTCCTGCCATTCGCGGTGCGGATCCGGAGATCGTCCTTGTTCCCGGCGTTGGGATGTTCAGTTTCGGCAAGGACAAGCAGACTGCTCGTGTGGCTGGTGAGTTCTATCTCAACGCGATCAACGTGATGCGTGGGGCAGAGGGCATCTCACGTTACGCGCCGATCGAGGAATCGGAGAAGTTCCGGATCGAATACTGGGCCTTGGAGGAGGCCAAGCTGCGCAGGATGCCGGCGCCCAGACCGTTGGCCAGCAAGGTCGCTTTCGTCACTGGGGCCGCCTCAGGAATCGGTCGAGCGATCGCCGAACGACTGGCCGCCGAGGGTGCGGTGGTTGCCGTCGCGGACCTCAACCCGGAGAAGGCCCGTGAAGTGGCAGCGGAGATCGGAGGGCCGGACAGGGCTGTCGGCGTTGCTGTCGACGTCTCTGACGCCGAAGCGGTGGCTACAGCTCTAGAGGAGACCGTACTGGCCTTCGGGGGGCTCGACATCGTTGTGAACAACGCTGGTCTGTCCCTATCCAAGCCGCTCTTAGAGACCACTGAAGCCGACTGGGATCTCCAGCACGATGTCATGGCCAAAGGCTCGTTCCTGGTCTCCCGAGAGGCAGCACGCATCCTCACCGCACAGGGACTCGGCGGCGACATCATCTACGTCTCCTCCAAGAACTCCGTCTTCGCGGGACCGAACAATATCGCCTATTCAGCGGCCAAAGCGGATCAGGCACATCAGGTCAGGCTTCTCGCCGCAGAGCTCGGCGATCATCAGATCCGGGTCAACGGCGTGAACCCGGACGGTGTGGTCCAAGGTTCCGGGATCTTCGCTTCCGGATGGGGCGCCGACCGGGCGAAGACCTACGGTATCGAGGAGAAGGACTTGGGCCGGTTCTACGCTCAGCGGACGATCCTCAAGCGTGAGGTGCTGCCTCAGAGCGTGGCAGATGCCGTGTTCACCCTCGTCGGGCCGGATCTCCGACACACCACGGGGCTGCACGTCCCCGTTGATGCCGGTGTCGCAGCGGCGTTCCTGAGGTAGCCGGATGACGGGTAGGACTGCAACGAATATGACGACGGCGCAGACTGCCGTGAGAACAGGTGATGGCGGGATGTTCGCGGCGGTGGATCTGGGCGCCTCGAGCGGACGCGTTGTGCTGGGGCGGATCGGGCGCGGTGAGGTGGAGCTTCGTGAGACTGCTCGCTTCCGCAACGGTCCGGTCCGCCTCCCGGACGGGCTACGGTGGAACATTCTCGGCCTCTACGACAACATCCTCAGCGGGCTGGGGCAGGCACATCGTATGGCACGTGCTGACGGTGGACTCGTCTCGGCGGCGATCGATTCCTGGGCGGTGGACTACGGACTCCTGAGCCGTCGTCGTGGACGTACGACGATGCTCGGAGTGCCGTTCCACTACCGTGACGACCGCACCGCACGCGGTGTTGCTGCCGTCGAGGCCCGAGTGCCGTTCGCCGAACTCTATGTCCGCAACGGACTCCAGTTCCTACCGTTCAACACCATCTACCAGTTGGCGGCCGACGAGCTGCGTGAAGCAGCCGACCAGGCGCTACTCATCCCTGACCTGCTCGGATACTGGCTCACCGGAGAGGCGATCACCGAGGCCACGAATGCGTCGACGACAGGCCTGTTGTCGGTGGCGACGGGAGATTGGGACGAGGAGCTGATGGGTCAGTTGGGGATCCCCGCCGATCTGTTCCCTGAAGTGAGGCCGGCGGGGACCCGCATCGGGCATACACGGAAGGAGCTCTCCGATACCTTCGGAGGAAGCAGGCTCACGCTGACCTCCGTGGGGTCTCACGACACCGCCTCCGCTGTGGTCGGTGCCCCGTTGGAATCAGCGCAGTCTGCCTATATCTCCTGCGGAACCTGGGGGTTGGTCGGTCTTGAGCTGGGTGCGCCGGTGCTCTCTGATGCGGCGCGACAGGCGAATTTCACCAACGAGGGAGGTGTCGATGGTCGTACTCGGTTCCTGACCAATGTGATGGGCACCTGGCTGCTCTCTGAGACGCTGCGTGCCTGGGAACAGGAGAGTGGCGTGACGCCGGACCTCTCCGAGCTGCTGCAGGCCGCTATACGGGTTCCCGAACACCGGATCGTCGAGTTCGATGTGCAGGACGCACGTTTCATCCCTCCCGGTCATATGCCTGACCGCATAACTCAGTGGTGCCGGGAGCGGGACATACGACCACCGGAGGGACGAGCCGCCGTGGTTCGGAGTATCGTCGAGTCGATCGCGGCGGGCTTTGCAGAGTCGGTGCGGCAGGCGGCTCAGCTGGCAGGCCGTCGTGTCGAGGTGATCCACATGGTGGGAGGAGGCTCTCAGAACGAGCTCCTTTGCCGGAGCACTGCCGAGCGTAGCGGCCTTCCGGTGATGGCGGGCCCCGTCGAGGCGACTGCCCTTGGCAACCTCTTGATCCAGGCGAGGACTGCGGGCCATCTAGACGGAGATCTCGGGGATCTTCGAGATCTGATCAGACGGACCCACCAGCCCACGGTCTATCGGCCGCAGTCCTGACCGTCGGTGGGTTGTCCTCAGTTTCGCCACCAGTCGTCAGCGATGCTCACCGGCGTCGTACGTTTGTGCCGAGTAGCCCGCCAACGAGCTTCAATGGCGTGGGCGACCGTCTCCGGGACCTCACGGCCCTCCAGATAGTCATCGAGATCCTCGTAGCTGATGCCCAGCTCATCCTCATCGGTGCGGCCGGGGATGCCATCGAGCAGATCCGCAGTGGGCACCTTCTCGGCCACGGCCTCTGGAGCCCCGAGGTGATGCAGGATCTGCCGGACCTGGCGCTTATTGAGGGTGAACAGCGGCAGCACGTCGGCGCCGCCGTCGCCGTATTTGGTGAAGAAGCCGGTCACCGACTCCGCCGCGTGATCAGTGCCGATGACGACGCCGCGGTGCTCACCGGCGATCGCATACTGGGCGATCATCCGTATCCGTGCCTTCACATTGCCGCGGTGGTAATCGCTCAGCTCTGCACCGAGACTCTCCCGATATGCGGCGTCGAACCCGCGCACCGGCTCGGCGATGTTGAACGTGTGGGCATGATCTGGGCTGATGAATTCCATGGCCGCCGCCGCATCGGCCTCATCATGCTGCACGTCATAGGGGAGCCGCACGGCATGGAAGCTGGCGCGCCCACCCTGAGAGCGGATCTGCTCACCAGCCAGCTGGCAGAGCCGCCCGGCCAACGTGGAGTCCACCCCACCCGAGATGCCCAGCACCATCGACTCAGCGCCGACCGCGGCCATATAGTCCACGAGGAAGTCCACCCGGCGGATGACCTCCTCTGCCGGGTCGATCTGAGGGGCGACGCCCATCTCCTCGACGATCACACGCTGCAGCTCACTCATATCGGCGAGTCTAGTGTCCGCCTGTGACATCGATGTGAACCGCTGTCGCTGGTCTGGTCTTGCCTGCTCTGAGCTGGTTCTGCGGTGTCGTCGCAGCGGCAGTCGCACCATGAACACCCGCCCAGCTGAGGGCGTGTTCCATTCCTGCTCCATCGAGGGAGAGAAAATTGCTGAGACTCGCCGAAATCCAGAACCAGATTCTCTCCTTCGGTGGAGAGGCCGCCTGAACCGATCATTGAGGGAGAGAAAATTGCCGCAACACGCCGAAATCCGGCACGAGTTTCTCTCCCTCGATGAGGTGAGGTGAGGCGGGGTGAGGGAGGGCAGGGGCCCGGCGACGCGGGGCAGGGGTCCGGAGAGGCAGGAGCACTGGTCAGGCGGTGAGAGCTGAGATCAGGCGGCCCCCGGCGTTGATGACCAGGACGACGCCGAGGATTCCGATCGCCCAGGCCGCCATCCCCGCAGAATGCTTGGAGAAGAACCGCTCCAGCCGGCTCAGCATCGGCCGCATGGTGTGGTCGGCCACCAGGCGCAGCACCAGCAGCACCAAAGCCGGCAGCACCATCACCACGCAGTAGTACACCACCCAGCCGGCCGAGGCCGGCAGCCCTGGGCCGTACGCCCCGACCAGTGCCATACCCGCCAGATAGGGCAGCATCGTCGCCACCTCCACGGCGACGGCGACCCCGGCAAGCCCGACCAATGGAGCCAGACGCGGGGCCTCACCACCCATCACCCGAGCACGCCACCGTACAATCCGTCCCTCGCCCGACTCTGCCTCCTCACGACGACGGCGCTGCTGCCGCTGCCTCCCCGCGGCGGTCATCGGATCCAGGTGCTCGCTGTAGACGATGAGCCCCACGCCCAGCAGGGTGATGACGAGCAGCCCCGGCGTTGAGGCTGCGGCGCCGAGGAGCAGCTCACCGATCCTGTCCCGCAGCGCCTGCGCACCGAGCAGCAGGGCCACGCCGATAAGCGCATACGCCCCTGACACGGTCCCGAGATAGACCAGCATCCGCCCGGGCCGCACCCGCCCCGGAGTCATCAGCAGCCACAGGGGGATCAGTAATGTGCCGAACGTCGTGGAATCCAGGAGGGCCAGTACGGTGAGAACCCCGGCCAGGCCCTCCTGGGCGATACCGTCGAGCTGAGGGAGCATATCCATAGCCTCAGCCTTACCCGCGCGGAATACTCTGTGATCGGGCGAAAGGATGAGGCGAGGACCGCACCGCTCCGCCTTCGGAACGAGGTCTGCCGCCGCCCGGCTGTGGTCGAATATCACCATGAGGTCCCCGATTTCTCACCGGCTCCGGCTGGCGATCGCCCATCTCTCGATCGCCGGGGTGCTGCTCGTCGTTCAGGGCTCACTCTTTCCAGCGGCCTGGCTCAGCGCGCTGGGTCTACCTGCTTCTCCGTGGTGGCACGCGCTGACCCTGGCAGCTATGGGCGGAGTTATGCTGCTGAAGTACACCCGTCCCCTCACCGCCCTCGGGCTCGGTACCGGAGTGCTGCTGATCGATCTCGGTTTCGGTGCGGCACTGGGCCTGTGGCTGTGCTTCACCGATCTCATCTACTACGCCGGGCTGCGGGGAGATCGCCGCATGCTGCGCGGCATCGAGCTCAGTGCCCTGTTGGTGACCCTGTTCGGTGTCGCCGTCCCGCTCGGGCTGGGCTGGGGTCTCGGCGAGGCCATCAACATGGGACTGCTGATCGGAGTCATTCTTCTGCTGCCGCTGTGGTGGGCCACCGAAGTGCGGATCGGCCACCCGCTCGGCCCTTTCTCCGAAGAGCGCGAGGAACTGGAGGCGGAGCGCAGCCGACTCCGCCGCCGGGAGCAGGAGCTCGGCCGTCAGGAGGCGGTGATCGCGGAGCGCCGCCGTATGGCCCAGGACCTGCACGACGGCGTCGCCGCACATGTCTCAGCGGCGGCGCTGCGCTCCGCCGCTGCCCTACAGAGCGCCCCGGACCCCCAGCGCGACCGCGAGGCGCTGGCAGCAGTGCGCGCCACGAGCCTCTCCGCGCTGGAGGATCTGCGCTCGATGGTGACGCTGCTGCGCGACGGCGGCGCCGCACCGGAGAACTGGGGTGCGGTGCAGAGCCCGTCGCAGGCGGTGGAGCGGGCCCGCGAACTGGGTCTGACCGTGTGCCTCGAGGGCGAGGAGCTCGACCTGCTGTCCGACGCAGTGGCCGGTCCGGTGCTCCACGAGGCGCTGATGAATGTGCTCGCCCACGGGGACTCCGCGCAGCCGGTCACGGTCAGTGTCACCGCGGGGGACGCACGGGGTGTAGGCGGTGCAGGACGGAGCCGCAGTGGGTCGGCGCCATCGCACCGGCAGGTGACGGTCACCTCCTCGCGAGCAGACGCCGAGGGTGCTGCCCCGCAAGTACCGTTCCTCGCCACAGGCACGGGGCTGGAATCGATGCGCGCGAGGGTCACCCGGCACGGCGGCGAACTCCATGCCCAGGCGCAGGGAGAATCCTGGGTGGTGCGCTTCACAGTGCCGGTCGCGGTGCCGATCACGGTGCCGATCGCGGTGCCGGTCGCGGTGCCGGTCGCGGTGCCGGCAGGGTCCGATGACGCAGGGCGGCCAGAGCACCCCAGCCACCGCAGCTCCAGTGCAAGGGCAGGCGCAGCACATGACAGCTGAGACTGGCGATCACGCCAAGGCCGACAGGATCACCGTGGTGCTGGCCGATGACCACAGCTCCGTCAGGGCCGGACTGCGGCTCATCCTGGAGACCGCCGAGGACGTCGCCGTCGTGGGCGAGGCGGCCGACGGCCCCACAGCAGTCGCCCAGGCGCGGGCTCTGCGTCCCGACGTGGTGCTCATGGACGCCCGGATGCCCGGCGGTGATGGGATCGCTGCGACCCGGGAGATCGTCGCTCAGGAGCTTGCCCAGGTGCTGATGCTGACCACTTTCGACGTCGACGAGGTCGTCTTCGGTGCCCTGCGGGCCGGTGCCGCCGGATTCCTGCTGAAGTCGGCGGAGCCCGATCAGCTGCTCGACGGCGTCCGAGCGGTGGCCCACGGCGACGGCGTCGTCGCACCGGAAGTCACCCGTCGGGTGCTCGAGGCGTTCGTGGCGGCGCCACTGAACGCGGAGACTGCCCAGGGTGCTGTGCCGTCAGCTCCCGCACCGCCGCTCCCCGGGCTCACCGAGCGGGAGACAGAGGTGCTCGCCGCCCTCGGGAAGGGCGCCTCGAACGCTCAGATCGCCGCGCAGCTAACCGTCAGCCTGCCCACGGTGAAGACTCATGTCTCGAATGTGCTGACGAAGCTGCACGTCACCACCCGCATGCAGGCAGCCGTCATCGCCCGCGAGCACGGCTTGGCCTGATCGAGAACGGTCTGGTCTGATCCGCATCACTCCAGGCCGAAGTCCGTCTCAGCCCTCCAAGGAGTCGCTCAGTGCGCGAAACAGCTTCGCGATGGCCACTGCGCCCGCATCCTGGGTGTCCCGTGCCTTGTACCCAGGGACATAGGCCGCCCGCCCGGCCTTCGCCTCCAACTCCGCAGTACCGCGGGCACCCTGCGCCGCAGCGTCGGCCGCCTCGGTGAGGCCACCGCCCGAAGCCAGTACCCGGTGGGCTGGTATCAACGCATCCAGCATGGTGCGGTCGCCCTCTGAGGCGCCGCCGTGATGCTGCATCGATGCAATGCCCGCGCCCAGAGCCTCCGCTCCGGAGGACCCCTCCGCTAGGGCCCGCGACGCTGCCGTGGCGAGGATCGCCAGCAGCACTCCGGAAGAGCCACCCATCCCCGTCTCCAAAGCACGTGCCATACGTGCCAGCCCGGCAGCAGGGTCAGCGAACCCCAGTCCGCCGTCCTGCAGCAGCGCGGACACCGAGGCTGCACCGGCGCTGAATGTGGTCCCGGCATCGGCGTCACCGGCCACCCGGTCCAGCTCATCGAGCTCCTCCTGTGCGGCGATCAGCGCGGCACAGGCGTTGTCCGCCGCGGCCTCCAGACGACCATCGGTCGAGACCTGCCATACTGAGTTCCCATCAGAGTCCTCACCGGGGCCCTCGCTCCGACTCTCATCTGGAGTCTCAGGAGACTGCCCGCCACCGGACCGACGCCGCGGTGGAGTCAGCGCCACGGCCGGAACCCAGGCCGGTGCGGAGCTCGGTGCATCCACCGCCTCCAGAAGATCAGGCCGTGCCGGAGCCAGAGTCACCGAGAAACCATGCATATCCAGAGAGCTCATCGCCCGCACCGGGCCGATGAACCGGCTGATCCGTTGCTGGCCTAGCTGGCGGATCACTTCATGAGCCAGAACCAGACCTTCCTGCGGAGAGCAGCCACCCAGATCATTGAGCAGCACCACGAGTCCAGAACCCTCATCGATCGTCTCCGGTGCCACCGCGGACAGTACCGCGGCGACGGCGTCGGAGGCGCCCTGCACCTCGACCGGCTGGGCACCTGGTTCATTGTGGATGCCCAGCCCCAGCTCCGCCCCGCGAGAGGTATCGGTGCTTGCACCGGGCAGCCTCGCGGCACGCAGGGAGAGCCCGATGGTCGACAGTGACTGCGCCACACGCCGCGCCCCTGAGGCCACCTCCTCCAGCGAGGCTCCCGAGGCGGCCAGGTGCCCTGCCGTCTTATGCACCAGCACAGTGCCCGCCAGTCCGCGAGGCTGATCGATCTCCGGCAGGGCGACGTCATCGCTGACCAGCACCGTCTCCACGGCGTAGCCCTCCTGCCGGGCACGTTCGGCGGCAAGCCCGAAGTTCAGCCGGTCGCCGGTGTAGTTCTTGATGATCAACAGGCAGCCTGCCGGTCCGGTGACGGAGCGGATCGCCTCCAGCACCGCACTGACCGGCGGTGAGGCGAAGAGTGATCCGGGTACGGCAGCGGTGAGCATACCCTCACCGATGAAACCGACGTGTGCGGGTTCGTGCCCAGAGCCGCCGCCTGAGATGACGGCCACTTGGTCGTCACCGGGGTCGGTCCCGGGTTCGTGCCCGGCTCGGATGACCACCGCCGTCCCCTCAGATGTGGCCAGATGTTCCAGCTCGGTGGTCTGCAGCAGCGCCGAGAGCATGTCATCGACGAGGGTCTCTCGCGAATTGTAGAACGCCATCGCTCCTCCTCAGGTCAGTGGGTCATCTCCTGATCCGCATCACTCCAGGCCGAAGTCCGTCTTGGAGTAGGCGTAGTGGTACGGCACACCGGCAGCCTCACGGATGTGCTCGGCGGCACCGGTGTCCCGGTCCACCAGCACGGCGACGGCCTGGACCTCCCCGCCGGCGGCCCTTACGCCCTCCACAGCGGTCAGTGCGGAACCTCCCGTCGTCGAGGTGTCCTCCAAGACGACGACGCGGCGGCCCTCCACCGACGGGCCCTCCACCTGCCGACCCATGCCGTAGGACTTCTGTGCCTTGCGGACGACGAAGGCGTCGATCGCCCGGCCCTGCGCGGCGGCCGCGTGCATGATCGCAGTGGCGACCGGGTCCGCGCCCATGGTCAGCCCACCGACGGCGACGTAGTCCGCGCCGACCTCATCGAGCAGGCGCATCATCACCCGCCCCACCAGCTGCGAGGCCTCATGGTGCAGCGTGACCCGCCGCAGATCGACGTAGTAGTCAGCTTCCTTGCCGGAAGACAACGTGACTTTGCCGCGGATGACGGCGAGCTCGTCGATGAGCTGCCGCAGGCGCTCGCGGTCAGATTCGGCGTCAGCGGGTTTGGGGGATGCGGTGGAATCAGCGGTCATGTGAACATCCTAGCGACGGGGCTCAAGCCCTTGGCCGCAGGGTCAGGCGGGTCCATCGTGACATCTGCTCAGGAATGACCATTGACAGTCTCGCCACGCTCTGCCACATTGTTACCGGCGGGTAGGACTTGGGTCCACGCGCTGAACCGAAGAAGAGACAGATGCGGCGGTCCACATCCCGCATCATGCGGGGGAACGGGCGCCGTCGAACGGAAAGGTGGACGTCATGGACGCTGGAACGTTCATCGGTCAGATCGTGCAGGGTGTGACCCTGCTCGGTGAATTCCTCTCCAACATTCTGGGGGCGTTCGGTCTCTGAGTCTGGGAGGCCTCGGCGGCGGATCGCTGTCGCCGAGGGTGCGCCGGGGTGTTCATGATCTCGTCATCATGGCACCCCGGCGTTCTCGTCAGGACCGGATGGTGCGAGCCTGGCGGGGCAGTACGGCATGGAGGCCACGCGCGATCAGGAAGACGATGATCGGGCAGGTGAACACCATGATGTAGAGCAGCGGGGAGACCTCGTGACCCCCGGCACCGAAGAGCAGGACCTGCGCGAAGGCGAAGCAGCTCTGCAGCGAGTGGGCCACCATCGCCGCCGTCATCGATCCGGTGATCAGGTAGACCAGGCCGAAGGCGATGCCGGTGAGGACGAAGGACGCAGCCTCTCCGGCGCTGAGCGAGGCGCCGAGGTGAGGCATTGCGAAGGCCAGCGAGCTGACGAGGATGGAGATGATCCCGGCCATCACGGTCCGCCCGCGCCGGGCCAGTGCGTCATGGATCGGGCGCATGATCGCCCCGCGGTAGAGCAGCTCCTCACACACCGGGGCCAGGACCACGGAGGCGAAGAGCAGCGCCGCGGCCGGCAGCAGTGCGCCGCCGAGACCCATCTCTTCGAAGTATCGGGAGGCGCCATCGGGGTCGGTGCCCTGGCCGAGCGTTAGCAGCCAGAAGCCCAGGTGCGAGATGACGAAGACGACGACCAGCAGCAGGACCTCACGCAGTCCCAGCGACTTCTTCAGGCCGAGGTCCAGCGTGGTGGGCCATCTCCTCGACAGCAGGCCGATGACCCCGAGCGACAGCACGGCGAAGGCGATGAACTGCGCGGGCACGAGCAGCGCCATGACCGTCTCATTGTCACCGGCCCCCAGGAGGCCGCCGAGCACGGGCAGCAGCGAGGCGATGATGATCGTGAACATGGCCGGGATGGCATACCAGGCTTTCCACGTGGTCAGATGATCGGCGAGGCGGTTCTTCATGGGCGCAGGGGCTCCTTCGGTGTTCTGGCAGGCGGGGGATGATATGTCCACGCTAGGTGCTGCACAGTGGGCGGCACATCGTCCCTGGGGATTAACTGGGTGGTCACTGGATCACCCTGAAGGTGCATACGCTGGTCAGCATGAATGACGAGTCAACGGCCGTGCCGCGCGGTGAATCGAGGCCGGACGACGCATCACCGGCTGGCGTTGCTGCTGCGGCGCGGGAGATCGGCGTCGGGCCCTGGGAGGGTCCGTGGCCCGAGGGCGCTCACTGGGATCCGCAGCTTCTGGCAGAGGGTGACCGGCGCAACGTCGTCGACGCGTACCGGTATTGGCGCCATGAGGCCATCGTCGCGGATCTGGACTCCCGGCGGCACGGGTTCCACGTGGCGATTGAGAACTGGCAGCACGATTTCAACATCGGCACGGTGGTGCGTACGGCCAACGCGTTTCTGGCTGCTGAGGTGCATATCGTCGGGCGCCGGCGGTGGAACCGGCGCGGGGCGATGGTGACCGACCGCTACCAGCATGTGCGCCACCACAGTTCTGTGGAGGAGTTTGTGGCCTGGGCGGATGACGCGGGGGTGCCGGTGCTCGGCGTGGACCTGTTCCCGGAGTCGAAGCCGATCGAGAGCTACCGGATGCCGCGTGAGTGTGTGCTGGTCTTCGGACAGGAGGGGCCGGGGCTCTCCGAGCAGATGCGGGTGGCTGCGCGGGAGACGCTGTCCATCGCACAGTTCGGCTCCACGCGCTCCATCAATGCCGGAACCGCCGCCGGCATCGCGATGCACACCTGGATCCGCCAGCACGCCACCCCCTGACTATCGAGTCTCCCTGGGGTTGTGAGTTCTCCCGCCGTATGTTCCACGGGATACCTCACAAAGCCAGGGATACTCGATCCCTGGGGCCGATCTGACGAGTGCCGGGTGGACGCGCTACGCTGGTGCACCTGACGGTTCGGCGAGGACGATCGCCGACCGTGCGGGGCTATAGCTCAGTTGGTAGAGCGCGTCGTTCGCATCGACGAGGTCAGGAGTTCGATTCTCCTTAGCTCCACATAAAATTCCCCGGGACGAGGGCTGTCCTCAGATTGGCCAGGACTGTCCCCACGGAGAACCCAGGATGCTGTCATGGCCAGCATCGAGACCCGCACCCGGAACCCGCCGCTCACGCCAGCGGCAACCCCGAGGTGCAGTGTGTGGCGCGGTCGTGAAGTTCGATCAGACGTTGCTCATCGAGCGTCGGCCAGGGACCGGTGGTGCTCACCAGTTCGCACACCGCATAGCCCTGGGAGGCGGCCTCGTAGTCGCGCACCCAGTCGCGCTGGAGATCGGTCCCAGACCACCACGGGGCGGAGCTGTGGACTTGGCGCATCCCGATCCGCCACGGTTTCGGAGTCAGGCGCGCCCGGTAGCACTCCTGCACCCGGCACAGCCTCGTGTACAGCGCATCGCTGGTCAGATCCTCATGATCTGTGCGGCACGGTTGCTGCGCGGGGGCGCTTCAGCCCCGGTGATCAGCACTCGAAAACCATTGCGCGTGCGATAGGTGCGCACACCCAGCTCAGGATTGCGCGCGGCGAACTGTCCGATCAGACCGGTGATCCGCTCGACCTCCCGGCTCAAGCGCTCCTCAAAGCTGACATCCGACGGGCTGCTCGCAGTGGCACCAGCTGTCGGGTCCGTCGGGCTCGTCGATCCCAGCTTCTCAGCGGCGGTGCTGCGCCGGAACAGCCACCCCAGTAGACCGTGACCGCGGGCATTGACCTTCTCAACGCTGCGCCGTGCCCGACGTCCCGTGTCCGGACCCTGGCCAGTCGCGGGAACGGCGAGGTCCACATCGGTGATCAGTACAGCGTCCGTGTTGAGGATCGCGGCGCCGTAACGGTTACGGGTGATGGCGGCGACCAGTCCGACGTCCTCGCTGCGGATCTCCTCCAGCAGCTCCTCGGGGAGCTGTCTGTCCGGGTAGTACCAGCCGCGCGGTGTATCGCCGTCGGGCCCACCGGAGGCGACAAAGCGGGCCAGGCGTTCACGCGCGTTGCGCTGCGCATCCTCTTCCGAGACGAGGGAGGACCCGGTGATTGTCATGTCCCAGGTGGTGCCGCCGTGGAAGGTGACGGTCTCGTGATACTGAGCCCAGTACGGAGGGATCGGTTTCATAGCACGACGGTACCCGGATGCACCTGCCGCTTCAGATTCAGAGGGAACTCCCAGGCTATCTGGGGGTCCCACTCAACCTACGTCCCTAGAGTAGGGAATGCCTCAAAGGTGCGAGTGATACAGACAGACCCCGTATCGACGTCAACGGCGTTCCCCTCACGCTGTCGATACGGGGTCTGTCGCTGTCTGCGGCCGGATTTGATGCCCCGTGGACAGTGTGACCGGAGCTTCCGCTATGTATGTGCGTCGTCCTGTCCATATATCTCAGCCCGACGCACGTGCATAGCGGAAGCTCAGCGATGGGGGAGTAGTGCACTGACTATCCGCGACTGACCGGGGCCGGTCTGACCGGCCCCGTACGGTGTGACTGGCGCGGATGTTCTGGCTTGAGAGGCCGGTCACGAACCCCTTGACCCCTGGTCTGACCATTGCGGAGGATCGAGATATGAGGTCACAGAGCAATTCGAAACTTGCAGTCATCGGCGCCGGCGCCGTCGGCACCTCAACGGCCTACGCAGCGCTGATCCGCGGCAGCGCGCGGCATGTCACCCTCTACGACATCAATACCGCCAAAGTCGACGCCGAAGTGCTCGACCTCGCCCACGGCAGCCAATTCACCGGGGTCGCCGACGTCGACGGTGGCGACGACATCTCCTGCGTGGAAGGCGCGGACATCGTGGTGATCACTGCCGGAGCGGCTCAGCGGCCGGGGCAGACCCGCCTGGATCTCGCCGCCACGAACGTCGACATCCTGCGTGATCTCATGCCCCAGCTCGTCGCCCACGCCCCGGAGGCCGTCTACCTGCTGGTGACCAACCCCTGCGATGTGCTCACCGTGGCCGCCCAGCAGATCTCCGGACTGCCCGCCCAGCGAGTCTTCTCCTCCGGCACGGTGCTGGACACCTCCCGGCTGCGCTGGCTCCTTGCCCAGCGTGCCGGGGTAGCCCGTGCCAGCGTGCACGCGCACATCGTCGGTGAGCACGGTGACAGCGAGTTCGCGCTCTGGTCCAACGCCAGCATCGGTGTCACGCCCATCCTGGACTGGACCCGTGATGGTGAGCTCGCATTCACTGCCGAGCAGCTCGATGAGGTGACCGAGGAGGTGCGCAACGCCGCATACCAGGTCATCCAGGGCAAGGGGGCGACGAACTACGCCATCGGCCTCTCCGCGGCGCGTATCGTCGAGGCGGTGCTGCAGGACCAGCACGCCGTGCTGCCGGTCAGCACCGTGCAGAGCGGCCTGCACGGAATCGAGGGTGTGGCGCTGTCGGTGCCGAGCATCGTCTCCGCCACGGGCGCAGAGCCGGTGCTCACCACTCCCATGTCAGACGCAGAGATCGAGCAGCTGCAGGCCTCGGCCGCCACGCTGAAGTCCTCGCAGCAGGCGCTGGGCCTCAGCTGAGGGATCACCGTCGACGGTTATCGAACCCCTTCACCTCCGGCCGATTCCCGTGAACTGCGCCCGCCGCGGCGTGCTCGCAACGCGTAGAGGATGCACGCCAGGTCCACCAGCTCCTGGGTCAGCGCCCCTGCCACCGCGGGGATGTGCCCGAAGGCCGCGATCACCATCAGCCCTACGCTGAGCACCACACCGATCCAGATCGCCGTGATCGCCACCCGGACAGTATGCCGTCCGATGTCCACGGCATCGACCACACGGCCGATGTCGTCGCGCAGGATCACCACATCCGCTGATTCTGAGGCCGCGGTCGCACCCCGGGCACCCATGGCGACGCCGACGTCGGCGGCCGCCAGCACCGGAGCGTCGTTGACTCCGTCACCGACCATCATCACCGGATGCGGCATCTGGCCGAGCAGGCGGACCTTGTCCTGAGGCAGCAGCTGGGCATGGACCTCCTGGATCCCGGCCTCTGAAGCCAGAGACTGTGCTGTGGCTGCGTTGTCCCCGGTGAGCATGGCGATCTGCTCCACCCCCGACGCACGCAGGGTGCTGACAGTGCTCGGTGCCTCCGGCCGCAGTCCGTCGCGCAGCACCAGTGAACCGGCGAAGGTACCGTCCACTGACACTGCCACGGCTGTCTCACCGAATGAGAGAGCCGGGAACTGTGCCCCAGGGTCCAGCTCCTGGATGAAGCTCAGCTTCCCCACACGGACATCACGGCCCGCGATCATCGCACGGACCCCGTTGGTCGCCGTCTCCGTGGCCTCGGACCCGGATGCCGGCTCCATGCCTCGTGCCGCGGCGGCGCGCATGATGCTCGACGCCAGCACGTGGGAGGAGAACTGCTCGGCCGAGGCGGCCAGGTGCAGCAGCTCATCCTCCTCCATCGCCTCGACCGGATACATGGCCACCAGCTCCGGCCGCCCCTGGCTCAGCGTCCCCGTCTTGTCGAAGGCGGCTGCCCGCAGCCTGGCCAACGATTCCAGCACGACTCCGCCCTTGACGATCACACCGGCCTGCGCCGAGCGGCTCATCCCACCCATGAACGCCACCGGGGCGGCGATCAGCAGGGGACACGGAGTGGCGAGCACCAGCACCTCCGCGAAGCGCACGGCCTCCCCGGAAAGCCACCATGCGATCCCTGCGATCGCCACAGATACTGCGGTGAAGGGCAGCGCGAAGCGGTCGGCCAGACGGACCGTCGGTGCCTTCGACGCCGCGGCTCCTGCGACCAGTGACACGATCTGCTGGTACTGGGAATCGGCGGCGGCAGCAGTGGCCCGCATCCGCACCGCCAGATCCCCGTTGAGCGCACCAGACATCATGGCATCACCACGGACGTGGTCCACCGGCAGGCTCTCTCCGGTCAATGAGGACTCGTCGAGCCGGGCTATCGGATACTGCAGCTCACCGTCGACCGGTACCACCTCGGAGGGTCGGACCAGCAGCAGGTCACCCACGCGCAACTCGTCGACGTCGATCTCCTCGACCGTTTCTCCGCTCAGCCGATGTGCCCGGCGCGGAGATCGATCCAGCAGGGCTGTGAGCTCGTGGCGGGCTCGTCCGGCGGCGAAGTCTTCCAGCGCTTCACCCCCGGAGAGCATGAGCACGATGATCAGCGAGGCGAGGTATTCGCCCACGGCGAGCGTGGCGATCATGGCCATCACCGCGAGGATGTCCAGCCCCCAGTGGCCGCGCATGACGTCGCGGACCATATCGACCGCCGTCAGTACTACGATCACGGCGACATAGCCGGTCGCTGTCCACTGTGCCGGGGCGGGAAGCCCCATCGCCAGCAGGCCGAGTACGACAGCACCTGCTATCAGTGTCCACGCCACCATCGGGTACTGACGTGCGGCTCTCAGGATTCGCTCCATCAGTGCCTCCCCGCGCTGAAGGGCGACTCCCCACGATGGGCCGCCAGGGCCTGGCGCTGCTCGGAGCTCAGCCGCATGAGCTGAGCGCTCGGTGCGTGGAAGAACGCCAGCTGGGTTTCGGCGATCACACGCCGGGAGCCGTCGTAGCCGTCGAGGATCTCATAGGCGAGGGTCAGCCCGGCGCCCTTCAGGGCGGAGACCCAGACGAGGACCGTCGCGGGAACGTCGCGGTATTGGAGCACCGCGAGGTACCGGATGCGGTGCTCCACCACCAGCGCTTGCGTGCCCTCCGGCAGATCGTTGAACAGCGGCACGGCCGGAGCATGCACAGGTGACCCCGTGAAGGCGGGGGATCCGAAGGCGCGGACCCGGGCCTCCTCCAGCAGGCGCAGGACCTCCACATTATTGATATGCCCGTAGGCGTCCATATCTCCCCAGCGCAGGGGGACCTCAGTGCGCAGGCGAACTGGACCGGGGGAGGACACGGGCGCGGCGGGTGCGTCGTCGCGGGTGCTCATAGTCTCAGCTTAGGCCGGACCAGTGACAGGGACCGTCAGTTGGGAGATGATCTGAGGACGGCATCCGAGGCCGTCTCAGATCGGAGGATCCATGTCTCTCACCCTCACTGACTACGACGCCCTGAGCTTTGACTGCTATGGCACGCTTATCGACTGGGAGGCCGGCATCGCCGCGGTCATCGGTCCCTGGGCTCGTCGGCACGCCCCTGACCTGACCGATGAGCAGGTCCTCGTCGCCTACTCGGAGAACGAGGCCGCCGTGCTGCGCGAGACTCCGCGCATCCTCTACCCGGACGCCCTGCGGGAGGCCTTCCGCCGCACCGGTGAGACCCTCGGATTCCCGGTCACCGACACTGAGGCCGAGGAACTGGGCACCTCCGTGCCGAACTGGCCGGCCTTCGACGACTCCGTGGAGGCGCTGACCGTCCTCAAACGGCACTACCGCCTCATCATTCTCTCCAACGTGAACCGCGACGGCTTCGCAGACTCGAACCAGCGCCTGGAGGTGGAGTTCGACGACATCCTCACCGCCGAGGACATCGGTTCCTATAAGCCGAACCCGGCGAACTTCGAGGCCCTGAACTCCCGGGTGGAGGAGCTGGGTATGACTGGACGCCTACTGCACGTCGCCCAGTCACTGTTCCACGACCACGTCCCGGCCCAGCAGTTCGGGCTCCCCGGGGTCTGGATCAACCGCCGCCACGACCGCCCCGGCTGGGGCGCGACCCCGGACCCGCGGGCCGAGATCACTCCTGATGCCGAATACCCCTCGCTGATGGCCTTCGCCGAGGCCGTGGAGGCTGCGTTCTCAGGCCGAGCGCTGCGGAGTCAGGAGCGATAGGCGCACCGTTCCGCTACACATGTGGTTCGGGCTGCGCCATATGACGAGCCCGAACTACATCCATAGCGGAAGCTCCACGCATTCCGTCCAGAAGCGTGCCTCAGCACCGATACGGTGGAGCCATGACCCCACAGACTGAGCTCGTCGTGATCGTCGTCTACGTCCCGCACACCGATGCCGAGGCCGTACGCGCCGCCCTGGCCGAAGCCGGGGCCGGGGCGATCGGAGACTACCGAGGATGTTCCTGGTCCACCTCCGGGCAGGGCCGGTTCACCCCGGTGGAGGGCGCTAACCCCACGATCGGGGGCATCGGCGTTGAGGAGACCGTACCTGAGGACCGCATCGAGGTCATCGCCGCGCGCAGCGATGCCCGCCGCATCCTCGAAGCCATGATCGCCGCTCACCCGTACGAAGAGCCTGCCCACCACGTCATCCCGGTGCTCAGCGCTGCCGAGCTGCCGTGAGTCACGCCCCGCAGACGCCCGATCAGCCCCGGATCCCCACGCAGGACGACGGCCCCACGGTCCTGCAGGTCGCCGGTCCGACCTATTTCCCGGTCGCCCTGATCGCCCGGTTCCCCTATGCCATGATGGTCGTCGGCGTCCTCACCCTCGTCGTCTCCGCCCGCGGCTCGATGTCTCTGGGCGGGCTGACCTCGGCGATGGTCGGCCTCGGCACCGCCGTGTGCGGACCGCTGATCGGCGCGGCCGCCGACCGCTTCGGCCAGCGCCCGGTGCTGCTCATCGCCGGTGCTGCTTCCAGCCTCACCCTGCTCGCCCTGACCCTGGTGGTCTACTCCGATCTGCCCAGCGACGCGGTGCTCGCCGCCGGTGTGGCCGTGGGCGCCACCGCCCCGCAGGTGCCGCCGCTCTCCCGCAGCCGCTTGGTCGGGATCATCTCCACCCGGCTGCCGAAGCACCGGCATGTGCGCAGCGTGAACTCCACGATGGCCTACGAATCCGCCGCCGACGAGCTGACCTTCGTCTTCGGGCCGATGATCGTCGGCCTGCTGGCCACCACCATGCACCCGGCCGCGCCCATCATCGGTGCCGCGGTGATGACGCTGCTCTTCCTCACCTGGTTCGCGGTCCACCCCAGTTGGTTCCAGACCCCGAACTCGACCGGTGAGCAGGCCGTCGTCTCGTCGGTCTCCGCGCTCTTCGCCCCGCGTCTGCTGGTGGTCTTCGCCGGAGTGCTTGGTGTGGGGATGGTCTTCGGATCGGTGCTGACCTCGCTCACTGCGGTGCTCGGCGACGCCGGTCACGCCGAGCGCGCCGGGCTGCTCTACGGGGCGATGGGCGTGGGCTCGGCGGTCTGCGCGCTCGCCGTGGCAGCCCTGCCCGACCGTTTCTCCCTGCGCAACCGGTGGGTGGTCTTCGCGGTGATCCTGCTCATCGGGTCCGTCGGGCTCTCCGTGGTGGAGACGCTGCCCGGCATCATCGCCATGCTGGTGCTTCAGGGGATCGGGGTCGGCCCCACGCTCGTCACAGTGTTCAGCTTCGCGGCCCGCCGCACCCCTGAGGGACGTTCGGCCACGGTGATGACGATGGCGAGCACCGCGGTGGTCGTCGGTCAGTCGGCCGCCGCCGCGACCACCGGTCAGATCGCGGAGAGCTTCGGCAGCGCGGGCGCGATCAGCGTGCCCATCGCCGCAGCGTGCGTGGTGACCGCCGCTGCCCTGATCAACCGCGCGTTCACCCGCCCCTCATCGACGGGCCGGATGGTGTGAGCCGTCCCACGACTGCATCGGCGGGCGGCGGTTAGGATTGAAGGCGGACATCGAAATCCAGTCTGAGTCGACGGCAAGGAGCCTGAAGTGGCCATCGCAACACCGGACAAGTACACCGAGATGATCGACACCGCCAAGGAGAAGGGCTTCGCCTTCCCCGCGGTCAACGTCACCAGCTCGCAGACCCTCAACGCGGCGATCCGCGGCTTCGCCGAGGCGGAATCCGACGGCATCATCCAGGTCTCCACCGGAGGTGCCGAGTACTGGTCCGGCCCGACGGTGAAGAACATGGTCACCGGCTCGCTGGCCTTCGCCGCCTTCGCCCGCGAGGTCGCTAAGTCCTACGGGGTGAACATCGCTCTGCACACCGACCACTGCCCGAAGGAGAAGCTCGACGGCTTCGTGCTTCCGCTGATCGAGGCCTCTGAGGCCGAGGTCGCCGCTGGGCGTGACCCGTTCTTCTCCTCGCATATGTGGGACGGTTCGGCGGAGACTCTGGAGGAGAACCTGCGGATCGCTGCGGAGCTGCTGCCGCGCACCGCTGCGGCGCAGCAGATCCTCGAGGTGGAGATCGGCGTCGTCGGCGGTGAAGAGGACGGCGTGGAGAACGCCATCAATGACAAGCTCTACACCACCTTCGACGACGCCGCCGCCACGGTGGAGGCCCTGGGCCTGGGGGAGAAGGGCCGGTACATGACGGCACTGACCTTCGGCAATGTCCACGGGGTGTACAAGCCGGGCAATGTGAAGCTGCGCCCGGAGATCCTCAAGGACATCCAGGACCAGGCTGGTGCCAAGTATGGCAAGGACCGTCCCTTCGACCTCGTCTTCCACGGCGGTTCGGGCTCCACCGAGCAGGAGATCGCTGACGCGGTGAGCTACGGGGTCATCAAGATGAACATCGACACTGACACCCAGTACGCCTTCACCCGTCCGGTGGCTGACCACATGTTCAGCAACTACGACGGTGTGCTGAAGGTCGACGGGGAGGTCGGCAATAAGAAGGTCTACGACCCCCGGGTCTGGGGCAAGGCCGCCGAGGCCGGGATGGCGGCGCGCGTCGTCGAGGCCTGCGAGCGTCTGGGCTCGGTGGGCAAGACCATCGGCTGAGGCCTCCGCGCACGGCTGCTCCGGAGCGTCCGATCCCCGCTGCTGGGGTTCGGGCGCTCCGCCGTTTCCAGGCATCCCGCGCACCTTCGCCCGCCCTTACTCATCCCGCTTACTCATCCCGACGACACTCCACCGGTACTCGCACAGGTGAAGCGGCGTGACGCAGTCGATACCGCCGGTCACCAGAAGTTCATAGGATCGACAGGTGCACCACACCTAGTCACGAGGGGCATCGATGACTCGCACCGCAGAGACCACTTCAGCCCAGCCGCACCCGCCGGCAGGCCCGGCACAGCTGGAGCGCGCGCATAGCCTAGCCGCTGAGGAGGTCCTCTCCCGGCTCGACGTCGATGCCGAGACCGGCCTGAGCACCGCGGAGGCGACCTCGCGTTACCAGAGGCTCGGCCCGAACCGGCTGCCCGAACCTGAGCGTGACTCCGCCGTCCTGCGCTTCGTCCGCCACTTCCACGACGTTCTCATCTACGTCCTGCTCGGCGCGGCCGTGCTGACCGCGGTGCTCCAGCACTGGGCAGACACGATCGTCATCCTGCTGGTCGTGGTCATCAACGCCCTCGTCGGTTTCCTCCAAGAGGGCCGGGCGGAATGGGCCTTGGAGGGCATCCGCCAGATGCTCTCGCCCACCGCTGAGGTCCGCCGCGACGGCGCCTGGGCCTCCGTCGACGCCGAGGCTCTGGTCCCCGGGGACATCGTCCGGCTGAGCTCCGGAGACCGCATCCCCGCCGACCTGCGTCTGCTGCAGACTGCGGATCTCGCGGTCGAGGAGTCTGCGCTGACCGGCGAATCCGTGCCGGCGGAGAAGTCCTCCGCCGCTGTCGAGGACGACGCCGGCATCGGCGACCGCACCTCGCTGGCCTTCTCCAGCACCCTGCTGACCTCCGGCACGGGGCTCGGGGTTGTGGTCGGCACCGGTGAACACACGGAGATCGGCCGGATCAACACGATGATGTCCGAGGTCGAGACGCTGGAGACCCCGCTGACCCGGCAGATCGCCTCCTTCGGGAAGATGCTCTCACTCGGTGTGCTCGTCCTCACTGTGGTGCTGGTGTTCATCGGTTGGAGCGTCCACGGCACCCCGATGGCTGAGCTGCTGCAGGCCGCCGCCGGGTTCGCCGTCGCGGCCATCCCTGAAGGGCTTCCCGCGCTGATCACCATCACCCTGGCCCTGGGCGTGCAGACGATGGCGCGCCGTCAAGCCATCACTCGCCGCCTGCCGGCGGTCCAGACCTTGGGCAGCGTGACGACGATCTGCTCGGATAAGACCGGCACGCTGACCAAGAACGAGATGACTGCGGAGCGGGTCGTCGTGGCGGAGGAGGAGTTCGAGATCTCCGGCGCCGGGTATGCGCCTGAGGGCGAGGTCACCGGTGAGGGCGCGCCGGTGGGTCTGGAACACTCGGGTCTGCGCCGATTCGTGGAGATCATGTCCTTGGCCAATGACACGGACCTGGTCCGCGGCGAGGCCGGATGGGGGATCAGCGGTGAACCGACCGAAGGCGCGCTGAAGTCCTTGGCCGGCAAACTCGGCTATGACGATGCGGAGGCGCGTCGTCTGGCGACGCTGCCGTTCAACTCCGAGAACAAGCTCATGGCCGTCACTGCGGAATTCACCGGTGCTGACCAGAGCAGCGCCGGTCAGAGCAGCGCCGACCAGAACAGTGCCGAGGCCGTGCAGCACCACCGGCGCGTGCTGGTCAAGGGCGCACCGGACCGCCTGCTTGACCGTGCGGCCACCCAGCTCGGTCCCGACGGCGAACCCGTGGCCCTGGATCGTACGCACTGGGAGCGGCGGATCGAGGCGCTCTCGGCTGATGGGCTGCGTGTGCTCGCCGCCGCTCAGCGCCCGGCGCACAGTGAGGATGCCGAGGCGCTGAGCATCGAGTCACTGGGTGAGGAGCTGATGTTCGTCGGGATCGTCGGCATTGTGGACCCGCCCCGTGAAGAGGCGATCGAGGCGGTGCGTGTGTGCCGTGAAGCCGGTATCAAGGTGAAGATGATCACCGGCGACCACGCGGGCACGGCCACGGCCATCGCCTCGCAGATGGGCATCGACGACGGCGCCGGCGCGGTGTCCGGGCATCAGATCGAGGACGCCGATGACGACGAGCTCCGCCGGCTGGCACAGGATCACCACGTCTTCGCCCGCACCTCCCCGGAGCATAAGCTCCGCCTGGTCCGTGCTCTGCAGTCCGAGGGCCACGTGGTGGCGATGACCGGAGACGGGGTCAACGATTCCCCCGCGCTGCGCCGGGCCGACGTCGGCGTCGCGATGGGGGTCAAGGGCACCGAGGTGACCAAGGATTCGGCGGAGATCGTCCTGGCTGATGACAACTTCACCACGATCGAAACGGCCGTGGAGGAGGGCCGGCGCATCTATGACAACCTGCGCAAGGCGCTGGTCTTCCTGCTGCCGACCAACGGTGGGCAGGCGGCCGTGGTGCTGGTGGCGGTGATGCTCGGCTGGACACTGCCGCTGACACCGCTGCAGGTGCTGTGGGTCAATATGGTCACCGCGGTGACCTTGGCCTTCGCCTTTGCGTTCGAGCCGGCGGAGAACGGGATCATGCGGCGGCAGCCCAGAGATCCCTCGCGGGGGATCGTGGGGGCGCGGCACATCACCCAGATTCTGGTGGTCTCGCTGATGATCGCCGCGGTGACAGTGGTGGTGTTCCGCTGGCGCATCGACGTCGGCGACGACGTCGAGACTGCCCGGACGCTGGCGACCACAGTGCTGGTGGTCTGCCAGGTGTTCTACCTGTTCAACGTGAAGTCCCTGGAAGGGGTGAGCCTGCGTCCCTCAGTGCTCTTCCGCAACGGTGTGGCCTGGGTGATGGTGGCGGTGCTGACCGTGCTGCAGGTGGCGTTCATCTACGCGCCGCCGCTGCACGCGGCCTTCGACACCACCTCATTGAGCCTGTACTACCTGTGGATCACAGTCGGCGCGGGAGCGGCGGTGTTCCTGCTGACTGAGCTGCTGAAGCTGCTGCTCTACCCCCGGCACCTGGCCTCCTGAACCCGGCACTCACGGGGCGGGCGGCTGGTTGATCTGGAACGACGCCCCTTCCGGGTCGGCGACGGTGGCCACCCGGCCGAACGGCGAGTCCATCGGACCGTCGAGCACGGAGCCGCCGCGGGCGAGGATCGCGGCAGCTGTGGCGTCAGCGTCCTCCACACCGATGTACCAGCGCCACTGGGAGTGATCGAACCATTCTCTGGCGTCGCAGAGGCCGGCGACGGTCTCCCCGTCGATGTTCGCGGTGACGTAGGGGTAGCGCACGCCGTCGTGGGGTTCGACGACGACGGTGCCGTCCTCGGCCATGAACTCCGGCTCCCAGCCGAAGACCTCCCGGTAGAAGGGCAGGGCGGCGTCTATGTTCACGGACATGGACTCGAACCACACCGGAGTCCCGGGGCTCAGCGGCAGATCCACACCGGAGAAGGTGCCGCGCTGCCACACCCCGACGACGGCGCCGGCCGGGTCGATCAGCACCGCCATCGTTCCCATCTCGCCCACTGCCATGGCGGGAACCATCACCTGGGCTCCCGCCTCCCGGGCGGTGTGGACGGTCTCTTCGATGGACTGGGACTCCAGGTACACCGTCCACACGGAGGGAGCCTCGAGGGGCTGGCCGTCCTGGGTCATCGCGCGCATCATGCCGCCCACCTGGTGGCCGTCCTTGGTGATGCGCTGGTAGTGGCCGAAGTCGGGGCCGGCGTCGTGGAATTCCCAGCCGAAGACCTCCGAGTAGAACCGCTGGCTGGCGGGCAGGTCTTGGACGGTCAGGTCGACCCAGATCGGTGCGCCGTGGCGTGATATCTCGGGCATGGTGACTCCTCAGCGACGTCATGTCCGAATCCCGCCGCGGGTCTGCGGCATCGCCGGTCAGGCCGATTCTAGAATGCCTGCTCGGCCCTGCCTAGATGTGCTGGCTGTGCAGGACGGTAGCCTGAGCCCCGTGACTGATCCGCGCGCCCAGCTCATGCTCTTCGACTTCGACGGCACACTCTGCCTCGGAGATGATCCGGTGCTCGCCTATGCCGTCGCCGTCGAGGATCGGCTTCGCGCACGGGGCGAGAGCACTGCGCTGAGGGACAACGTCCGCCATGCGCTCAACTCCAATGACCTCAACTCCGATGACCTCGGCATCGTGCCCGGAGGTGCTGCCGAAACGGCCACCCCGCAGGACGGCTACCAGCTCGTCCAAGCCCTGGGCCAGGCGGCCGGGCTCGACGAGGCCGAGTGCTCCGCGGCATTCCGCGCCGCCCGGGCTCAGCTGATCGCTGGGGGACTGCACCGCACGGACGTCCACACCCCGGCCGGGGTGCAGTCGCTGCTCGCCGAACTGCGCCAGAGCGCCGCCGTCGTCCTGGTCACCAATGCCCCCGCTGAGGGGTTCAGTCTATGGCTGGAGGCGCTCGGGCTCTCCGCCGCCTTCGACGCCGTGATCAATGATGCCGCGAAGCCCGCCGGTATGCCGGCGGCCGTGACCCGTGCGCGCAGCCTCACAGGCATCAGTGACTCATCACCTGTGTTATCCATCGGTGACATCTGGGCCAATGATCTCGCACCAGTTGCGGAGCTCGGCGGGACCACAGTGCTGATCGATCGCCACGCTGCTGGTGCCGGCAGCCCCGATCACCGAGTGCGCAGCTTCGCAGAGGCCGCCCCGTTGCTGCGGCAGTGGGTGCAGAATCCGCGATGAACTCTGTGTAACGGCTCAACAAACCGGGCGCAGAGGGGTTTGTCACCCTGCTGCCGCCGGTTAGCGTGAGGACCAACTCCCGCACCGATGAACAACTCCTGCACCGATGAAGAGGTAGTCCTATGCAGTCCAAGACGATGTCATTCTTCGCTCTCAGCTCAGTCCTGGCGCTCGGCCTCACCGCTTGCGTCACCGATGAGGACAACGGCACAGACGACGGCGGCGAAGACAACGGCACCGACGAGGCCCTGGTCCTTGGGCTGGTCCCGTCACAGGACGCCGACGCCCTGGTGGAGGATGCCGACGTCCTCGCCGAGCAGCTCTCCGAGGAGCTGGACCGCGAGGTCGAGCCCTACATCACCGACAACTACTCCGGCCTGATCACGGCGATGGAGACCGGCCAGGCCGATATCGGCATGTTCGGGCCCGTCGCCCTGGTGCAGGCCGTGGACCGCGCCGACGCCGAACCGATCCTGCAGTCGGTGCGCTACGGCTCCGACACCTACGTCACCCAGTGGTTCACCAACGACCCTGACACCTACTGCATGGACGAACCCGTGGAGGAGGAGACCGAGGACGGCGACACCCTGCTCTTCTGCAACGGCACCGATGAGGCCGAGGACGGCCCCGCCGGAGAGGAGGCCCTGGAGCAGATCGAGGCCGGCACCACTATCTCCTTCGTCGATGAGGGCTCCGCCTCGGGCTACTATTACCCGGCCACCCAGCTCGAGCAGGTCGCTGATCTGGACCCGATGACCGACCTCGACGCCCAGTTCGCCGGAGGCCACCCCAACTCAGTGCTCAACGTCTACAACGGTGAGATCGACCTGGGCGTGAGCTTCGACGACGCCCGCCTCGACGTCGTCGAGGAACAGGCCGATGTCGGTGAGGAGGTCGTGGTCTTCGCCTACTCGGAGAACATCCCCAACGACGGCATCGTCGTCTCCGGCGATCTCGACGAGGACGAGCAGCAGCAGATCACCGACGCGTTCATGGCGATGACCGAATCGGATGAGGGCCTGCAGGCGCTGGAGGACGTCTACAACATTGAGGACCTTGTCGAGGCCGACGTCGACGCCCTCGACGCGGCCCGGCAGGTGGCCGAGAACTTCGGCGACGAGGAGTGAGCGAACCCCGGCCGGGGACCATCGTCTTCGAGGCCGTCGACGTCGTCTACCCCGGCGGCTATCAGGGACTCACCGAGGTGGACCTGCGCATCGAGCAGGGGGAGTTCGTGGTCATCGTCGGGCTCTCCGGCGCGGGGAAGTCCACGCTGATCCGCACGATCAACGGCCTGGTGCCCTACACCTCCGGGCGGCTGAGTGTGGGATCAGAAGTCGTGGACCCGCACTCCAGGCGCCGGCTGCGCAGGCTCCGCTCCCGGGTGGGGATGATCTTCCAGTCCTTCAACCTGGTCTCGCGGATCAGCGTGCTGCACAACGTGCTCGTCGGCCGTTCCTCGCAGACCCCCACCTGGCGTTCGCTGCTGGGGTGGTACCGGGCTGCGGATCAGGAGATCGCCTTTCAGTCCCTGGAGCGGGTCGGCATCGTGGAGAAGGCCTACGTCCGGGCGTCCTCGCTCTCCGGCGGTCAGCAGCAGCGGGTGGCCATCGCCCGGGTGCTCGCCCAGGATCCGCAGGTCATCCTCGCGGACGAGCCCGTCGCCTCCCTGGACCCGCCGACAGCGCATCAAGTGCTCCAAGATCTGCGGCGGATCAACCGGGAGCTGGGCATCACCACGATCGTGAACCTGCACCATCTGGATATGGCGCGCCGCTACGCCGACCGCGTGATCGGGATGCGGGCCGGGCGGATCGTCTTCGACGGTCCCGTGGCTGAGGCTGACGACGCCGCCATCGAGGAGGTCTACCAGCGTTCACTGACGGCCCAGGACGTCGCCGGAGACCCAGAGTGAGCCCGATGACGGCACCTCAGGCAGCTGAGCACACCCCGGGGACCGGGGCCGCCCGTCCGCGGCGGCCGGCGCCCCGCCCGGCCCCGTACCTGGGGCTGCTCGCCCTAGCCGGCGTGCTCATCGTCGTATTCTCGGCGACGACGACCTCCACCCTGCGGCTGTCCTTCGGCCTCTTCGCGGTACCGCTCTACGCCGGGTTGGCCGGAGTGCTGCTGGTGGCGGTCATCGGACTGGGGTGGCGGCTGCGCGCCCAGCCGCTGCCGGTTCTCGGCGTGCTCGCGGTGATCGCGATGTGCTGGTGGGGCGGCAGCGGTATCGGCTTCACGCTCGCTCCGCTGTGGGAGGACCTCGGCCGCGCGGAACGGGTGCTCGCCGAGTTCCTGGACCCGAACTGGCGCTTCGTCATCCGGGTGTGGGATCAGTGGGTGGTGACCCTCGCCATGGCGATCGTCGCGACCACAGTGGGCTGCGCCGTCGGACTGCTGCTGGCGCTGGGTGCCTCACCGGTGTCCAGTCCGACGAAGCTGACCAGCCAGGTCATCAAAGCGACGAACTCCGTCATCCGCTCCATTCCGGACATCGGCTACGGGCTGCTCTTCGTCGCGATGCTCGGCGGCACCGCCGGCGGTGCCGGACCGATGGCCGGGATCATGGCGCTGGTGATGTTCAACATCGGCATCGTGGCCAAACTGACTGGTGAGACCATCGACTCCGTGGATCCCGGTCCCTTAGAGGCTGCGGACGCCACCGGTGCCACGCTGATCCAGCGCAACCGGCAGGCCGTCATCCCGCAGATCCTGCCGGGGTTCTTCTCCTACACGCTCTACACCTTCGAGCTGAACATCCGCGCCTCCGTGGTGCTGGGCATCGTCGGTGCCGGAGGTGTGGGGCAGGTGATCACCGTGCAGCTCTCCCACTTCAACTACTCGAACATCGCCGCAGTGATGATCGCGCTGGTCGTGGTGGTGCTGGCCGTGGACTATCTCTCGCTGACCATCCGCAGGAGGCTGACATGACCGCTCAGCCGCGCCACCGTACATCGGGTGCCGTCTTCTCCGAGGACGCGCTGGACCGCCGCCCCGTCCGACCGGCGAAGACGGGCTACACCGTGGGGATGATCGCCTTCGGGGTCCTTGTCATCGCTGCGGTCTCCAGCACCGGGGCGGACTTCTCCCGGCTGCTCGAGTTCCCGGGGAACTTCGTCAACTACGTCGGGCTCATGACCCAGGGCGTGTTCCAGGTGCCCGATGAGACGGTCCGCGGCTATTGGGGCTCCTCGGTGGACGCGATGCTGGAGTCGGTGCAGATCGCGTGGATCGGGACCGTCGTCGGGGCTCTGTTCTCCCTGCCGATGGGATTCCTCGCCGCCCGCACGATGACCCCGCTGCCCGTCTACGTGGTGGTGCGGTTCATCCTCTCAGTGATCCGGGCGGTCCCCGAGATCATCTTCGCCATCGCGATCATGCTGCCGATCTTCGGACTCGGTCCACTGGCCGGTGCCCTGGCGCTGGGCGTCAGCTCGATCGGGACGCTGTCGAAGCTGATCTCCGAGGCGGTGGAATCGGTGGACACCGGGCCTCTGGAGTCGGCGGTGGCCTCCGGGGCGTCGAAGACGCAGATGATCCGGTGGGCGGTGCTGCCCCAGGTGCTGCCGGAGGTCATCGCGATCTGGCTCTACCGGTTCGAGGTCAACATCCGGGCTTCGGCGATCCTCGGTGTCCTCGGCGCCGGCGGGGTGGGCTCACTGCTGAGCACTCTGTTCAACCAGCGTGAATGGGAGCGGATCGGGATCACCCTGGTGGTGATCATCCTGGTGACGATCCTGGTCGATCAGATCTCCGGGTGGATCCGGCATCGGGTGATCCACGGTGCGCCGAAGCAGACAGCACGCCGTCGCGCATTGTGACCATCGCATCCGTCAGCGGTACGAAGTCGGTGTCGTGAGTGACCATCACTGTGGCGGTGCCGCGCTCGCGGGTGATCCGGCAGAGCAGCGTCACCACCTCTTCTGAGCGTTCGTGGTCGAGGGCGGCGGTAGGTTCATCCACCAGCAGCACCGATGGCTCTGACATCAGCGCGCGGGCGATGTTGACCCGCTGGCGCTGGCCGCCGGAGAGCTCATGGGGACGCCTGCTGCAGGACTCAGCCAGTCCGACGTGATCCAGGATCTCGGCGCCGCGCTCGCGGGCTCGGCGCCGGGGCTTCCCGCGTAGGTCGTCGACGATGACCAGCTGCTCCAGCGCGGTGAGCGAGGGCAGCAGGTTGGGCTGCTGGAAGATCAGTCCGACCTCGTCCCGACGTAGCCCCGCCCGGTGTTTCTCCGTCAGCTCGGTGACCTCCCGGCCGTTGATCCGCACGCTGCCGCTGGTGGGCGTCAGCAGCGTGGCGGCGACGGCGAGCAGGCTGGACTTCCCTGAGCCCGACGGCCCGACCAGGGAGGTGATCGTCCCGACCTCGGCGGTGAAATCGACGTCATCGAGGGCCCGCAGCGTGCCGTCCCGGCCGTCGGGGTATTCCAGGGTCACATCGGTCATCTGCAGGGCAGGAGTCTGGGTCATCAGTTGCCTCCCAAGGCGAGCATCGGGTCCACTGTTCTCACTCGGCGCACCGCCAGCACGGAGCCCAGCGCTCCGAGCACGACGACGCCGGTCATCGGCAGCAAGGTGGTGGTCAGGTCTGTCAGGAAGGGAGCGACGTCGGCGGCGAGGAGACCACCGGCGGCACCGAGTCCTCCGCCCAGGCCAGCACCGAGGAGCAGTACGATCAGGGCTTGGCCGACGGCATCGCGCAGTACGTAGCCTGAGGAGGCCCCCAGCGCACGCAGCACGGCGATATCGCGGGTCCGCTGGACGGTCCACACGGAGAGGAACGCGAGGATGACCAGTGCGGAGATCCCGTAGAGGAACCCCTGGATCATCGTCAGCGAACCGTTCTCTGAGGTGTAGGAGGGCAGTGCGTGGAAGCTCTCGCCGCGGGACATCGCTTTGGTGCCGGCAGCCTCATCGACGGCATCGCGGATCTCGCCGCCGCTGAGCTCGGCACCGGTCACCGCTTTCCACAGCCCGGGGGTGAGGCTGCTGATCGGGTTCTCTGAGGTGACGTCCTCGGTGAACGAGGAGATCACGACTGTGCCGATGATCTCCTCAGCCTCGCTGCCGCCGGTTCCATCGATATGTGAGGCTGCCTGCCAATCCTCTCGAGTCGTCCACACCACGGGTAGGTGGCTGTAGGACTTCTCGGCGACGACGTCGACCACCTCCAGCTCCACACCGCTGATCACCACGGTGTCTCCGCGGCCGACATCGAGTTCTTCGGTGATGCCTGCGCTCAGTACCGCTTCCCCGGAGCTGAGCTCGGTCCCAGCACCTGCTGCTGCCGTCGCCCCGCTCTCAGCGCCGAAGAGCGCCACTGACGTCGAGCCCTGCCGGTCGCCGGAGAGGTCGAGGCGCGTCTGTGAGATGCCCAGTGCGGAGGCGGACTCCACGCCGTCGGCCGAGCCCCACGCATCGACCTGAGCTGAGGTGACGGTGGAGTCGGTGAATTCCGCCGAGGGTTCGTCCTCCCCGGCAGGTGCACCGAAGGCCACAGTGTCGGCCTCGAGCTGTTCGATCGCGCTGGTGGTCTGCTGAGCCAAACCTGCAGTCAGCCCGGAGAGCATGATCAGCAGGAAGGTGATCAGGGCGACCACCGCCCCCATCAGGGCAAAGCGGCCGGTGGCGAAGCGGATGTCGCGTAGGGCCAGGAACATGGTCCTCCTTGAGATCTGAGTGAGGGGCTTGTGGCGGGTTTTCGCTTCTCCTCAGCCCCCGCTCTCCAGCCTTCCGCGGGAGGGGGACGGATACATCGGGTGCTTGGTCGGTAGTAGGGCGTGGGTCGGTGGAGCCGCGGATCAACCGATCGGTGGATCCGCGATGTCATCCGTTCTCGTTACGCTGATGGGATGCACAGCAGTGTCCGTGACCCGCTGACCGGCCCCGGTGTCCTCAGCGGGCTGCGGATGAGCCTGCAGGTCGCCGTCGGGCTGCTGCTGGTGGTCGGTATCGGACGTATGTACACCGATGCCGACGCTCTGTGGCCGGGGCTGGTGCCGGTTGCGCTGTTCACCCTGCTCTACGTCCTCGGCACTGTGGCGGAGGAACGACGCCGTCGTCGCGGCTCCTCCTTTCCCCGCAGCCTGCAGATGGGTTGGCTGTTTGCGGTGACGGCGGCCTGGGGGCTGCTGGTGCTGCACCACTCGGATTTCGCCTGGCTGGCCTTCCCGCTCTTCTTCCTCCATATCCACCTGTTGCCGCTGCGCTGGGGGCTCGGTGCGGTGCTGGTGATCACCGCGGTGGTGATCGTGGCCCTGGCCTACGGTCAGGATGGACTGCAGGTCGCCACAGTGCTGGGCCCCAGCATCGGAGCCGTCTGCGCGGTGGTGATGGCACTGGCCTACCGCACGCTGCGCCGCGAGAATCTCGCCCAGCAGCAGGCCCTGGACGAGCTTCGGCGCACCCGTGAGGATCTCGCCCGGAGTCAGCGGGAAGCCGGTGCCCTGGTGGAGCGGGAGCGGATGGCTCGTGATATCCACGACACCCTGGCCCAGGGGCTCTCCTCCATCGTGCTGGTCTCCCGCGCGGCGGTCTCCAGCCTCCAGGCCGGGGACCAGGCGACGGCGGCGGCGCGGCTGGAAACGGTGCGTCACACTGCCGGGGAGAACCTTCAAGAGGCCCGACGGCTGGTGCGTGTGCTGCAGACAGAGCCCGGTGGCACAGCGCAGGAGGCGCAGCAGGAAGAACCCGTGGTGGATCGGTTGCAGGCACTCTGCCGCCGGACCCAGCTCCAGGCGGAGGCTGGCGGCGCGAGGCTCAGCGTCCGTCTGGACGTCCAGGGGACGGTGCGCACGCTCAGTGAGGAGGTCTCCTCTGCCGTGCTGCGGGCGGTTCAGTCCTCTCTGGCGAATGTCACCCAGCATGCCGATGCGCGGACTGCCGTGGTCACGCTGAGCTTTCTCGACGATGAGGTGACGCTGGATATCTTCGACGACGGCCGTGGTTTCGATCCCGCTGCCGTTCCGGTCAGTGGCGCGTCCAGCGGCGCGTCGAGAGATAGTGCGGCAGATGCTGGTGCGTCAGATGCCGGTGCTCTGGACGGTTCCGGCGTCGGGCTGCGGGTGCTGGCGCAGCGCGCGGCAGCGGTGGGTGGGACCGTCGAGGTGGAATCCTCACCGGGGGAGGGCACAGTGGTGGCGCTGCGGCTGCCCGCGGCGCGAGGCGGGAATACTCGTGGCCGGTAGTCGATGGCTGGGGATGGCCCGGCCGGGAATGTTTGAGGTCAGTAATGTTTGAATGTCGTGGACAGCAGCGCATGGACTCTGCCGCGGCGCTGCCGTCGGCCCCACCGATTCGTGTGTTGCTGGTGGATGACCACCCGGTGGTCCGGGCTGGGCTGCGTGCCATGCTGGCTGAGGCGCCCGCAGCTCCTGGGCTGCCTGGGCAGGAGGCTGTCGATGTCGTCGCCGAGGCTGCCACCGGTGAGGAGGCGGTGCGCTTGGTGGTGCGGGGTGAACCGCAGGTGGATCTGGTGCTCATGGATCTACAGCTCGGCGACGGCATCGACGGCGCCGAGGCGACCCGTCGGATCCGCGCCGTGGGGGAGTTCCCAGTGCTGATCCTGACCACCTATGACACTGATGCCGATATCCTCACCGCCGTGGAGGCCGGTGCCGCCGGATACATGCTCAAAGATGCCCCGCCCGAGCAGATCCACCGTGCGGTGCGTGATGCTGCGGCGGGACGGACAGCTTTGGCGCCGGAGGTCGCGGCCCGGCTGATGGGCCGTATCCGGGAGCCTTTGCCGTCGTTGAGCGCACGGGAGGTGCAGCTGGTGGAGCTGCTGGCCACCGGGCTCTCGAACCGGGCGATGGCCAAGGAGCTGTTCATCTCGGAGGCGACGGTGAAGACCCACCTGATCCACGTCTACCAGAAGTTGGGTGTGGACAACCGGGTCGCGGCGGTGACTGAGGCCCGCGCACGTCGCATCATCCGCAGCTGATATCCGGAACCATGCGCTGTGTGCTCGACAAGGTCATCAATAGGGTCACTGGTCGGGTCCAGAGGGACTGCGCGGGTGACGAAAGCGGAGGAGGCTCACACGGCTTTGATGCGCAGCCTGTCGCAGGCCTCAAGCAGCTCAGGGGTGTCTCGAGTCAGATGACGTGGCGTGATCTGCGTGAGGCGCAAGCTGGTATCCCCGTCCTGTGGCCGCTCGAAGATCGCCCATAGCTTCAGATCATCACCATGCCTCGAGGCGAACTCGATCCCGTCACAGAGATCTCCGCCGGAGACCGACCCCGCCTCCCAAAGGTGCTGGGAGACTTGCTGAGTCAGCTCCCGCGGCCGGGCACTCTTCAGCGCCGCGGTGTCGAAGTCGTCGAGACCGAACACCCGAGCCACGCCGCGGAACGGGGCCAACAGCTCGATCAAGCAGGCCAGTAGCGAGTCCCCCGTATACATCGTTCGATACTTGGCATCGATCGAGTCCCACCTACCGTGGAAACGCATTCCAGGAGTCTCTTGAGTTCCCGAGGGTTCCCACCTGGCCCACTTCCAATCAGGCCACTGCCAAGGGTCTGGGGGAAACCCCACGCGCCAGACTGTCTCGTCGACGTCCCTCAGCTCCACCACGTCGTAAGGCGCCCGTCAGCCGAGACGGGTAAACGTCTTCGCAGCAGCCATCACGGCGATGACTTCGTCTGAATCGGGGCGATGCTCTCGCAAAATTCGAGCCGGGGAGACATCATCAAGCTGGGGATTCGCCCCCTGAAACCAGAGCTGCAGAATCTCCTTAGACTCTTCAGCCTCTGCGATGAGACCCGCAATCTGATACGCGGTCCTCAGGCGCTGAGCATTCTCACCCTGAACCGCCCGGGATCCCTCCGCCCATTGCCGAACTGCCCGAGTCTCCCCCACGTTGCCGATGTAGGCCACCAACTTCGCCCCCAAGAGATCCCGTAGCTCAGAGATCACCTGCTCAATCGGTAACCTGACCGACTGCAGATAGGGCATCATGCCAGGAGAGGTGATCGTCGTCATGCCCCCATTATGGCATACGGCAAGAGAATCACACAGGGGATGACAAGGAGATCACATCCCTGATCCCACCCTAAATCACGTGAAAAACACAGGTGATCCTGACCGAGTCAGCTACTCTGAGGCGTCTCGCCGCAGACCAGCACATAGCGTCGAGAACCGGTTCGACCACAATGCACGCGGGGCCTCAAGGCTATTTCCGTACCCCGAAGGTTGAGAGCCCCGGTCCACAAGGCCCTCTGTATTTCCCTGCTGGAGTGATACCTACTCTGGCAAGATTCGCTTATGCGTCGATCAGCCGCTGATCAGGGCAATGAAAAGTTCCTCGGGGTCCATCCAGAGAGTCCATCCAGAGTTCTCCGACTGCGCGCGATCTGCCGATCGATAGGATGAGGAGCATGAGCATCGTGGGACGCAATCTGATGGAGCCGGAGCCGACGCTGCTTCCGGCCGAGCCCGAGGTCAAGCAGGCGCTGGAGGCTGGTGCGGAGGCCGTCGACGTCGTCGCCGACCACCCCACCTCCTCCCTGCTGTGGGCGTTGCTGGCCGAGGACGCCCTGGCCGAGGGGTACACCGTGGAGGGTTATGCCTACGCTCGCGTGGGCTACCACCGCGGTCTCGATGCCCTGCGCGGCTCGGGGTGGCGGGGTGCGGGCCCGGTGCCGTGGTCCCACGAGCCCAACCGCGGGTTCCTGCGTGCCCTTGCCGCTCTGGGTCAGGCCGCGGCCGCGATCGGCGAGTCCGAGGAAGTCACCCGCATCACCCAGTTCATCCGGGACTGTGATCCGCAGGCTGAGGCGGAGATCGCACAGCTGCTTCGGTGATCCTTGCGGCTGACCAGTAGCACTGACCTGGGACTCTTCCGCCTACCCTTGACGTGAGTCCTGACTGCGCTAGGGTATGAGCCGGATCACAGGTTACTCGGCGGTATCTCTCTGGGTCGTCTGTGACGTCCGTGTCACTCAACCTGCGGAGGCGTCCGTGTTCACTCGTCCTGCCCATACTCTGCCGCGTGCGGTGACCCGTTCAGCCGCGCTTCTCGGGCTCGGCGGCCTGCTTCTGGCTGGTGCTGTTTCTGCCGGGGCCGTCCCGATGAGTCAGCAGATCCCGGAGCCGGAGGAGGTGCTGGCCGAACGTCAGGCCGATGAAGCGGCTCAGGAGACGCTCACCGAGGACGATCTCCCGGACGGGATCGATCTCGGCACCGCCCAGGAGCTGATCGATGAGTCTGAGGAGATCACCGCTGACGATCTCCGCTACGCCGAGGCCGTCGAAGATCTCCCCGAGTCCGAGGACCTGAGCTTCTATCAGACCCCCGCGGAGCTGCCCGAGTCCGAGGGCGAACTCATCCGTCAGCGCGAGGGCACCTTCTACCTCGATCCGCTCAACCTCATCGAGCCTGAGGCCGAGGTCACCACGTTCATGTACCGGACCACTGACAGCAACGACTCAGCTCGTGCTGCCACGGCCACTCTGCTGGAGCCGGAGGACGGCTCTGGGCGCGTGGTGGTCCAGGCGCCGGGCACCCAGGGGATGGCGGACGAATGCGCCCCGAGCCGTCAGCTCGCCGCCGGGACTGAGTACGAGGGCATCGGCATCGCCAACGCGCTCAACGCCGGCTACACCGTGGTGCTGGTGGATTACATCGGTCTGGGCACCGAGGGAGAGCACACCTACCTGAACCGCGCTGATCAGGGCCACGCCGTGCTAGACGCCGCCCGGGCCGCGGCTCAGGTGGAGGGTTCCGGTGTGGCGGAGGACTCCCCGCTGCACATCCGCGGCTACTCCCAGGGCGGCGGCGCGGCGGCCTCGGCGCTGGAGCTCGCCGCCGAGTACGCCCCGGAGCTGCCGGTGGTCTCCGGGTCTGCGGGCGCAGTTCCGGCGGATCTGCCGCGGGTGGCCGAGAACATCGACGGTTCCCTATATTCGGCGTTCCTGCTCTTCGCCATCGGCGCCATGGCCGAATCTGAGGGCATCGACCCGGCAGAGTTCCTCAACGCTGGCGGGCTGCAGGCCTTGGAGAGTGCCTCGGAACAGTGCGCCATCCAGGCGGTCTTCTCCCATGCGTTCACCGATTCCAGCACGCTGACCCTCGACGGGCGTTCCTTCACCGAGATGATTCGGGAAGAACCCTTTGCCTCCTATCTGCAGGAGCAGAACCTGGGTCAGCCGGGCCGGGCGCCGGAGGTGCCCACGCTGATCAACCATGCCCCACTGGATGACGTCATCCCCTATGCTGTCGGCCGTGACATGGGATCGGCCTGGTGTGCAGCCGGTTCCGCGGTGACCTTCGAGGCCACCGGGGTGCCCACGCATCTGGGTGCCTATCTGGGGTCGATGCCGCGCACCGGGATCTTCACTGCGCGGATGTTCGATGGCCGCAGTCCCGTGGACAGCTGCTGGAGGCTGTGAGCCGGTAAGATCATCCGGCGATGGCCAAGCTGTACTTCCGCTACGGGGCGATGAACTCCGGTAAATCCACCAGCCTGCTGCAGGCGGCGTTCAACTATGAGGAGCGGGGCCAGCGGGTATTGCTGGCCAAGCCGGTCACCGACACCAAGGGCGACGACGAGATCGTCTCCCGCCTCGGGGTGACCCGCCGCGCCGATCTCCTCATCGGTCCCGGTGATGAGCTGCGTACGCGGTTCCATCAGTACGCGGCGGCTGAAGAGCCCGGCACCCTCTTGGAAGCTTTCGAGTACGAGCCCGCCGGAGATTCGGTCTCGGAAGGGTTCCGTGCCGGGATCCGGCCGGTGGCCTGCCTGCTGCTGGACGAGGCCCAGTTCCTCACGCCTGCGCAGGTGGACGACCTGCTGCGCATCGCGGTATTGGATGAGGTGCCCGTGCTGGCCTACGGCATCCGCACTGATTTCCGCACCCGCGCCTTCCCGGGCTCTGCCCGGCTGATGGATCTGGCGCATTCGCTGGAGGAGCTGAAGACCATCTGCCGGTGCGGGCGCAAGGCCCTGTTCAACACCCGCCGTGACGGTGACCGCATCGTCTTCGACGGTGACCAGGTCGCGATCGACAGTGGTGAGGCCGGCGGCGAGGTCTGGTACGAGTCACTGTGCGCGGCGTGCTACCTCGAGGTCTCCGGAGGCCGGTTGGGCTGACGGCGCTGTCAGTCGCCGGCGGGCTGGGTTGCGGTGTGGGTCGTCGTCGGGGCAGACGCCGTCGTGGCCTGGTGTCCTGCCCGGCCGCCGTCGGCGCTCCCGATGCTCTGTATCCCACCCTTGTGCAGCTCCAGCGTCCTGCATCCTATCGTTGCGCGGAGATCCCATCCCTATAGGCAGGGGACGCCTGCACAAGGATGGGATCTGCGCGATAGGCGTGCGACGGGCTCCTGGGGTGCCGGTGTAGACCAACCACTTCCTGCGTGACCACGTCATCCCTTACTCCAGAGGTCGTGGTCTGGCGCAGTCGTGGTTCGAGGCAGCGACGCACGTGACCTTCGAGTCGAACCTCGGCCTCACACGGTGGCCGCGCCCACGTCCGTGACGATCACGGCGACCACCGTGTTACACCACTATGCGGGACTCAACTGCGGCTCTGAGCCACACCCTCAACCCGCCTGCGGAGAGCTTCTGCGTTTTTGACCGCCCCCGCTCCTTCAGTTCAAGCTCAAAGGCCCTGCCAGGCGGGCTTGGAGGCGTAGGTCTGACGGTAGTAGTCCGCGAACTCCAGGTGCGACGCCGCGCCCTCGTCCACCAGCACGGTGACATGCGGGTGATGCTGCATGATCGTGGCTGGCCACCGGGCGGAGACGGGTCCCTCCACCAGCTGGTGAACGGCCTCGGTCTTCTCCGAACCGGTGGCGAGCAGGATAAGGTGGCGCGCCTCCGTGATGGTGCCCAGACCCTGGGTGAGGCAGTGCCCAGGCACCAGAGCGGGGTTGCCGCCGAAGAACCGGGCGTTGTCCTGCCGTGTCTGCCGGGTCAACGACTTCACGCGGGTCCGGGACGTCAACGACGACATCGGCTCGTTGAAGGCGATGTGTCCGTCCGAGCCGATGCCGAGCAGCTGGATGTCCACGCCGCCGGCCTCGGCGATCGCTTCCTCGTACTCTGTGCAGGCCCGCGGGAGGCTCTCGGCAAGGCCGTCCGGTCCCACCACCTGATCGGCGGGCCAGTCCAGATGGTCCACCAGCTTCTCAGCGATCACCCGACGGTATCGCTGGGGGTGCTCCGCGGGCAGCCCCACATACTCGTCGAGTAGGAACCCGCGCGCTCGGGAGAAGGACAGTCCGGTCTCGCGGTGGCGTCGGATCAGCTCCTCGTAGACCTTCAGCGGACTCGAACCCGTTGCCAGTCCGAGCACCGACTCTGGTCGCCGCCTCAGCTGCGCTTCGATAGTTTCGGCGGCAAGCACGGCCAGGTCGTCAGCCACACCGATTACGACCTCCATCGATCCATCACGTCCTTTCGTCTGTCGTCTTCCTCAGGGCGTTCGCCGCACCGGGCGGCTTTGGTGTGTGTTGCCTACGGGACGCCGTCCCTCCTAGGCCCAAGGACATTGGCGGCCACATCGAGCAGGTGTCCACCAGGATTCCCGTGCCCAAGCACTGGCCGGAGAAGCTGGTGCCTCCGGAGCGGAAGGTCACCGGAACGCGGTGCGTCGCGGTGATGACCAACACCGCAGCGATCTCCTGGATGCTCCCTGCAATCACCACCACCAGAGGCACCAGCCGATAGCGCGAGGCATCGTGACCACGGGAGTGTGGATTGATCGCCCGGTCCAGCACCTTCTCCTCTCAGACGGCATCCGTGAGGGTGGCCGTTGTCCGGTGGTGAGCGGAGCGGATCAGCTCCGGGGCTCTCCTTAGATCCATAAGGCACCTTCCTGAGACGAGAGGCGTTCGCGTGCGGCGAGGCGGGCCAGGGTGAGAGCGCCGTCCAGGGGATCACCGGCTGCCTCGCGGATCGTGACGGCGCGAGTGTGCTCGGCGACTCGGGCGGTGAAGCCCTCCTTGAGTGCGCCCCCGGCACGCGCGAGCCCTCCGGTGAGCACCACCTGGGAGGGGACGTCGTGGACGGAGAGGGGGCCTGCCGAAGGGAAGCCGCCGGGGTGGTGGTCGCGGTCGGTGGCGAGTGCGGCCAGCGCGCTCTGCGCGGCCTCCCGCCCGGCCTGACGGACCAGCTCCACCGCGGTCGGGTCCTCCCCGTCGGCCAGCTCGACTACGTCGCGGGCGAACTCGCCGAGCACGCCGGCGCGATCCTCACGGGTGTAGAGCTGCCCGGGCCAGGTGGCGGGCTCCCCGAAACGTCTCCGGGCCGCGACCAATAGCGCTGCTCCGGAGGGGTTGACGCCGTCATGGGCGCGCATCGCCAGTTCAAGGCCGTGCCTGCCCAGCCATGCGCCACCGCCACGATCACCGAGCAGGTGGCCCCACCCGTCCACTCGACGCCACTGTGGTCCGTGTAGTCCTGAGGCGTCTGGACCGGGGTGCCCGACGGCTATCGCCCCGGTGCCCAGCACGACGACGGCGCCGCCGGACCCGCCGAAGGCCCCCAGATGCGCGGTGACGGCGTCCACAGCCAAGGCCGCAGGACAGGCGTTCTCTGCGGTGAGCTGGGCGACCAGGCCAGTGGGGTCCTTCACCAGAGAGGCCAGTCCGGTGGACCCGACTCCGATGCCGTGCAGCGTGCGCAGCCGTCCGGGCCAGGTGCGCGCGGCGGTGTCGAGCAGCTCCCGCATTAGCTGGGGGACGGAGCTTCCTGCGGTGCTGACGCGCACCCGCGGGCCGGTCAGCTCTTCCCTTGGTCCGGGCTCGAGACCGGACCAGGCGATTCGGCTGCCGGACCCGCCGATGTCGAGGCCGAGGACCCCGGCCTCGGGGGAGGCGGCGGTCACGAGCTAGTCTCGGCGGACTGTCGGACGGCGTCCGCGATGGCGTCCCGCACCGAACCTGCATGGTCCGCGAGCAGGGCTGAGGCCCGGGTGACGGGCACATCGGCCAGAGAGCTTACGATGGCGGTCTTGAGATCGCCGTCGGCGCGCTCCAGCAGCTCGCGGGCGGGAGCCTCCTCCAGACCCACAGCTTCGCACAGGATGCGCACAGTGCGGTCCCGCAGCTTCGCATTGGTGGCCACGACGGAGACCATGAGGTTCTTCCACGTGCGGCCCAGTGCGATCATCAAGGCGGTGGAGAACCCGTTGAGCACCAGCTTCTGGGCCGTGCCGGCCTTGAGCCGCGTCGAGCCGGTGACTACTTCGGGACCGGTGTCCAGAGCCAGATGGACGTCGGTCGCGTTCGCGAGTGGCGCCTCCGGGTTGTTGGAGACCAGCACAGTGTATGCCCCTGCCGCGCGGGCGGTCTCCAGCGCCCCGCCCACGTATGGGGTGGAGCCGCTCGCCGCCAGACCGATCGCCACGTCGTCGGGCCCCAGCCGCTCCGCAGCCCTGCGGCCCTCCTCCACTGAGTCCTCGGCGTTCTCCACAGCCTCGACCAGGGCCTTGCGCCCGCCGGCGATGTGACCCACCACCCGGTGCGGCTCAAGGTTGAATGTCGGTCTGAGCTCGCTGGCGTCCAGCACGCCGAGACGGCCGGAGGTCCCGGCCCCGTAGTAGTGGACGGTTCCTCCGCGTCGCATCCGCTCTGCCGAGGCCTCCACCATCTCGGCCAACTGGGGGAGCACCGCTGTGACCGCCTGGACGGCCCCTTCGTTCTCGGTGGTGAGCAGCCGCAGGACGCCGAGGGTGTCGAGATCGTCGAGGTGACCGCTCCGGGGGCTGCGCCGCTCCGTGGGCGGCAATGGGTCGGCGGGTGAGGCCTCCGCATCAGAGGGTGTCATCAGCCGCTCGTCCTCTCCTGCCCTTCCAGCTGTCCGTCCGACCGCTGCAGGATCCTCGGGACGGAGGGGTGCCGCAGGGACAGCAGGCCTCCGACGGCGAAGGTGACCAGCACGCCCAACAGCGGATACCACTGCCAGGCTACCCACACCTCGCCGGTGACGTACTTCTCCATCACGAAGAAAAAAGCGTTGACCCCGACGGCGGCGAGGAAGGCGATGTTGGCGTCCGTGGCCCGGGCCCTCCGGTTGAGGATCCCGAAGACGAAGGCGCCGAGGAGTCCGCCATAGGTGATGCCGGCGACCCCGAGGGCAAGGATGACGATGTTGCCCTCGTCGGACTGAAAGACGGCGGCTGGGGCGATGAACGCCAACCCCCAGCCGATGGTCGCCCAGCGGCCGACCTTCAGCCCTTCCTCGTCCGACATCGAGGTCTTCTTGAAGCGTGCGTAGACATCGCTGACGGTCGAGGAAGACAGCGCAGATAGAGAGGAGGACAGCGTTGACATGGCCGCAGCCAAGATGCCCGCCAGCAGAATTCCCGAGACGCCCGGCGGCAGACCCTCGATGATGAACAGGGGGAAGATTTCGTCGTCGCGGGTGAGTCCGAGCGCCTCGGGGGAGGCGTGCTCGTAGTAGGCCCACAGAGCCAGTCCGACCATCAGGAAGATCGCGAACTGCACGAACACCACCACGCCCGAGGCAATTATCGCCTTCTGTGCCTCGCGCTTGCTGCGGCAGGCCAGCAGACGCTGGACCACCAGCTGGTCAGACCCGTGGGAGGCCATGGCGAACACCATGCCGCCCAGCAGTGAGGCGACGAAGGAGGCGTCGGAGGAGATCGGGTTGCCCTCAAACACGAACATGGTCAGCTTGCCAACGTCGGCGGCCTCGCCGAGCCAGCCGCCACCTGTGGTGGCGGTGATGACGATGATGGCCAGGAGCCCGCCCGTGACGTAGAGGAACATCTGGGCGACGTCGACCCACACCACGGCCTTGATGCCGCCGATGAACGTGTAGAGGATCGTGACCACCGCCAGCACGACGATGATCGTGAAGTAGTCGGTGTTCAGCCCCATGCCCTGCAGGATCATGTTCACCGGGATGGCGGCCGCCAGGACTCGGATGCCGTCGGCCAGGAGACGGGTGAACAGGAAGGTGACCCCTGCGGTGGTCTGCGTCGACTGGCCGAACCGCTTGCCCAGGTAGGCGTATGCGGTGACCATCTGGCCGTCGTAGTAGCGCGGCAGCATGAAGAAGGCCACGATGATCCTGCCCAATATGTAGCCGATGGCGAGCTGCAGGTAGCTGATGTCTCCGAGGTAGCTCATCACCGGGATACCGATGACAGTCAGGGCGCTGGTCTCAGTGGCGACCACGGAGAGACAGACGGCCCACCAAGGCAGGTTGCGTCCGCCGACGAAGTAGTCCTTCAGCCCGGTTTGGCGTCCGCTGAGCTTCAACCCCAGCCAGGCGGTGGCTGCGAGGTACGCCGCGATCACCAATAGGTCGATGGTCTGCATGTCATCTCACTTTCTGGGCCCTCCGACCACCCGGAGGTTGGTCGGCATGCGGTGCAGGGGCGGGGGCAGCTGGAGCGGGCCTCGGCCCGGGGTGAGGCGCCCGGCGATGGTGCCGCGAGCGGCACCGGTGACGCTGGGCAGAGTGGCGGGCAGGCTGTGCCAGCTGAGCCAGCCGAGCAGAGCCATCAAGCAGGCCTCCTTGGCGTCCCCAGGTAGGGCGAGGGCCTCGTCGGTGGTGCGGAGGTTGACGTCGGCCCCGAACGCGACCTCCAATTCGGTGCGCAGCAGCGCCATGAGCGTCGGGTTCCGGGTCCCGCCGCCCGAAGCGACGACGCGCCGCACGCCGTGGTCCCGGCAGGCCCGGGCGACGGTGCGGGCGGTCAGCGTGGTCAGGGTGGCGATGACGTCGACGTCGTCGAGAGTGGGGTCTGCGGCGCGGCGACGCTCCAGACGGCTGTCCAGGTAGTCGGAGTGGAAGTGCTCCTTGCCGGTGGACTTGGGGGCGGGGGCGGCGTAGTAGGGGTCGGCGAGGAGGTCCTCCAGCAGCATCGGGTCAGCGGTACCCCGGGCGGCTAGGGCGCCGTCGTGGTCGATGCCGCGCGGGTCGCCGGTGATGCGGCGGGCCATCAGGTCGATCAGTGCGTTAGCCGGTCCTGTGTCGAAGGCGATGGTCTCCGCGCCCGGGGAGGCCACGGTCAAGTTGGCGATCCCGCCCAGGTTGAGCAGCGCTGTCGGGGTTTTTCCGTTGGCCAGCAGCAGATGGTCGAGAATGCTCGCCAGCGGTGCCCCCTGCCCGCCGGCGGCCACGTCCCGGGAGCGGACGTCGGAGAGTACGGGAGCACCGGTGGCCTCGGCGATCCAGGCCGGCTGCCCGAGCTGGAGAGTGGAGGTCACGGAGCCGTCTACGACGTCGTGGAGGATGGTCTGTCCGTGCGAGACCACCAGGTCGCAGCTGGTCCCGATCTCCCGGCACAGGACCTCCACGGCGTCGGCGGCGAACTGGCCCAGGCGGGCGTCTACGCTGCTGACCAGCTGGAGCGGGACATCGTCGGGCTCCAGCAGACGGAGGATGTCCAGGGCGAGCTCCTCCTCGAGGGGCGCCTCCCTAAAGGCGAGCAGGCGCATACTGAGGGTCGGCCCGCTGGCCTGTTCGCCGAGGGAGGGCTCCTCGGTGCGGAATTCCACGAGGGCGACGTCGAGCGCGTCGGCGGAGGTGCCCGTCATGAGTCCGGCGATGATCATGGCCTCCTCCCGTCTGTGGCGTCCTGCTGAGTGCCGCGGCCCGTAGGGTGGGGCACGGTGAGTTCGGTGCGGATCTTGTAGCGGTCGCCGCGGTAGACCGACCGGACGAATTCGATCGGGGTGCCGTCCGCATCACACGAGGTCCGTTCGAAGAGCAGGGCCGGCGTGTGGACGGGTACGTCGAGATGGCCGGCCTCCTCGTCGTCGAGGACGGTAGGTTCGATGGTCTGGATGCTGTGGGCCACGTGGATGCCGTGTTGCTCCCGCAGCAGCTCGTAGAAGGAACGGTCTTCCAGCTGCTCGGCGCGCAGATCCGGCAGCAGCGCGCGGGACACGTTGAGGTCCTCTAGGGCGATCGGTTCGTCGTCCGCGAGGCGCAGTCGCGAGATGGCGACGACCTCTGCGCCCTCCCTCAGGCCCAGCTGGCGTTGAGTACGGGATCCCGCGGGGGAGATCTCGAAACTCAGCGTTCGGGCGCCGGGGGTGAGGCCCCGGGCTCGCATGTGCTCGGTGAAGGAGCTGGCGATGAGGGCCTGGTCGAGCTTCGGGCCTAAGGCGAAGACGCCGGAGCCATGGCGTCGGCGCACCGCGCCGCGGGTGACCAGCTCATCAATGGCTCGACGCAGCGTCATCCGAGAGACGCCGAGCTCCAGGGCGAGGTCACGCTCCGGCGGGAACTGGTCGCCGGCGGTCATGTCGTCGAGACGGTCCAGGAGCTGGTCACGCACTGCGTGGTACTTAGTCACGCGTCCATTGAGACACAGGCCACTCTCAAAATCAAGACCATTGGACTAACTTTTGTCGGTGAGGGTCTCGGCCGAGGCGGTGCGGACCTGGGCCGGCTGGGTTGCGGTGCGGGCCGTCGTCGGCGCTCCCGTTGCGCGCGTCCCATCGTTGTGCAGCCCCAGCGTCCCGCATCCCATCCTTCTGCAGCTCCAGTTTCCGGCGTCCCATCCTTGTGCGGAGATCCCATCCCTATAGGGAGGGGACGCCTGCACAAGGATGGGATCTGCGCGATGGTGGCGCGATGGGGGCGCCGGGCTCCGCGTCCGCCGCACCGACACCGCTCGCCACCCACCTGAACACTGTTCAGGTATGCTCGGAGGGCCCGTCGTCCCCCACGCCAGGAGCTGCCATGCCGTGCGACCCCGAGGCACTCGTCGACCGCATCGAGGCCGGCCACATCCTCACCGCAGAGGAAGCCGAGTCCCTGCTCGCCACGCCCGATGAGGCCACCTTCCGCCTCGTCGCTGCGGCCTCGCGCCTGCGGCGTCGCCACTTCGACCGCACGGTGAAGGTGAACTACCTGGTCAGCCTCAAGACCGGGCTGTGTCCGGAGAACTGCACCTACTGCTCCCAGCGGCTGGGCACCGAGGCCGAGATCCTCAAGTACACCTGGCTGAAGCCCGAGGAGGCCGTGCGCCAGGCCGGCTTCGGCATCGCCGGCGGCGCCTCACGGGTCTGCATGGTCGCCTCCGGCACCGGCCCCACCGACCGCGACGTCGAGCGGGTCGCCGGGATGGTTGGTGACCTGAAGCAGCAGCACCCGCGGGTGGAGGTCTGCGCCTGTCTCGGCTTCCTGAAGGACGGGCAGGCGCAGCGGCTGCGCGAGGCGGGCGTCGACGCCTATAATCACAACCTCAACACCGCCGAGTCCAAGTACCCGGAGATCTGCACCTCCCACACCTACGCCGACCGCGTAGACACCGTCACCCGCGCCGACGACGCCGGCCTCTCGCCCTGCTCGGGGCTGATCGCCGGGATGGGGGAGACCCACGCCCAGCTGGTCGAGGCGATCCTCGCCCTGCGCGCGCTCGACGCCGACTCCATCCCGGTGAACTTCCTCATGCCCTTCGACGGCACGCCGTTGGAGGGGTACTGGGAGCTCACTCCGCTGGAGTGCCTGCGCATCCTCGCGGTGGTGCGGATGGCGTGTCCGGAGAAGGAGCTGCGGATCGCCGGCGGCCGGGAGATGCACCTGCGCGCGCTGCAGCCGATCGGCCTGGAGGTGGCCAATTCGATCTTCCTCGGGGACTACCTCACTTCCGAAGGGCAGGATGCCGAGGCGGATCTGGCCATGATCCGCGACGCCGGGTTCACCGTCCTGGGGGCCTCAGCTGGAGACGCCGCAGACGAGGCCGCCGAAGCCGGTGCCACCGTCGAGCTGCGTCGCCGCGGGGCAGGGACCGATCAGCGCGCCAACGCCTGAGTCCGATCACCGACACTGACACCGCATCGTCCCAGCTCAGCGCCGTATGGCGGATCGACACGACCCGGCTGACATGACAGGCTCCTCGCATGGACATCACACAGTTCTGGGACGGATGGGACCCCATCGTCCATACGCTGCTCACCGTCACAGTCGGCTATCTGGCGCTGCTGCTTCTGCTGCGGATCACCGGCCCGCGCACTACTGCGGCGATGACCCCTCTGGACCTGATCATGGCGGTGACGATCGGTTCGGCCTTTGGCCGGACGATCACGGCCCCTGACGTGCCCCTGGTGCAGATGCTGCTCACTCTGGTGATGCTGGTGCTGTTGCACTGGGTGCTGGCGTGGGTCCGACGGCGCTCGCCGAAGGTGCGTCACATGGTGGATTCACAGCCGGTGCTGGTCTATTACCGCGGTCAGTTCCAGCGCCGGGCGATGCGTGTCCACCAGCTGGTCGAGGATGATGTGCACACCGCTGCCCGGCAGGCCGGGCTCGGTGCGATGGATACGGTCGAGGCGGTCATCCTGCAGCAGGACGGCACGTTGGGGGTCATCTCCTCCGGTGACTTCGGCTCCGGGGAGACGGTCCTGCCCTACACCGGGGAGCCTGACACGACGAGGTAACCGCGGCGTTCGTCGATGGGGCATCGGCACCCCGCAGCTGATCGCCTGGGTTCAGACGGCTCGGTCCCTGCTGCTTGGTAGACTTGCGCAGGCGTCAGACGACCAGCGCCTATGGAGGAGACTCATGCCAGCGATCGTGATCGTCGGCGCCCAGTGGGGCGATGAGGGCAAGGGCAAGGCCACAGATCTGCTCGGCGGCCGTGTGGACTACGTGGTCAAGCCCAACGGCGGCAACAACGCCGGCCATACCGTCGTCGTCGGCGGGGAGAAGTTCGAGCTGAAGCTGCTGCCGGCCGGGATCCTCTCACCCAACGCCACTCCGGTCATCGGTAACGGGGTCGTGGTCAACCTTGAAGCGCTGTTCGAGGAGATCGACGGCCTCGAAGCCCGCGGCCATGACTGCTCCCACCTGCGGATCTCCGCCAATGCGCATCTGGTCGCTCCGTACCACCAGACCATGGACAAGGTCACCGAACGGTTCCTCGGCAAGCGGGCCATCGGTACCACGGGCCGCGGAATCGGCCCCACGTATATGGACAAGGTCGCCCGGTTGGGCATCCGAGTCCAGGACATCTTCGACGAGTCGATCCTGCGGCAGAAGATCGAAGGGGCGCTGCGGCAGAAGAACGAGCTGCTGGTCAAGCTCTACAACCGTCGCTCCATCACTGTCGATGAGATCGCCGAATACTTCCTCTCCTATGCCGAACGTCTGCGGCCGATGGTCGTCGACACCACGATCCTGCTCAATGACGCACTCGACGACGGCAAGGTCGTGCTCATGGAGGGCGGGCAGGCCACCTACCTCGACGTCGACCACGGCACCTACCCGTTCGTCACCAGCTCCAATCCCACTGCCGGCGGCGCTTCAGTGGGTTCGGGCATCGGCCCCACCCGCATCGCCCGCTCCATCGGAGTGGTCAAGGCCTACACCACCCGCGTGGGCGCCGGGCCGTTCCCCACGGAGCTGTTCGACGAGTGGGGTGAATACCTGCAGCGCACCGGCGGGGAGTTCGGCGTCAACACCGGGCGGCCGCGCCGCTGCGGATGGTTCGATGCGGTCATGGCCCGCTATGCGGCACGCATCAACGGGTTCACCGACTACTTCCTCACTAAGCTCGATGTGCTCACCGGCATTGAGCGCATCCCGGTCTGTGTGGCCTATGAGATCGACGGGGTTCGGCATGAGGAGATGCCGATGACTCAGACCGAGTTCCACCACGCCGTGCCGGTCTTCGAATACTTCGACGGCTGGACTGAGGACATCTCCTCAGCCCGCACTCTCGATGACCTGCCGACCAACGCACGGGACTACGTGCTCGCGCTGGAGAAGCTTTCGGCCACACCGATTTCAGGCGTCGGCGTCGGTCCCGGGCGCGACGAGGTCGTCGCCGTCCGCGACCTGATCGACGGCTGAATACCGCTTACCGGCATCCGGCCGTGCGGTGATCCCATCCACCAGCAGCGCCCCGAGCTGCCGGTAGGCCTCGCCGCCGTCGACCTCCCCGAGCCCTGCTTGCTGCTGGATATGTCCCATCGTCAGAGTCGCCACTGAGGCGACGAACTGTGCGGGCACCTGCCGCAGCTCTCCGCTGGCCATACCCTCTGCCAGCAGCTGCTGCAGCCGACAGGAGACCACCTCGATGTTCTCCCGGTAGATCCCTTCGGCCAGCGGGTGGGTGGCGACTTCGCGCATGAACTGTGGTGAGGCTGGCCGCAGAGCCTCGGCCATCGCGCCCAGGTACCGCCGCAGCCGGACGGTGGCCGGGTTCTCGGTGTGCAGTTCGGCGGAGGAGCGCTCGGCCACGTCTCGGAAGAACTCGATGATCACCCGCCGGATGAGTTCCTCGCGCGTGCGTCCCAGTGAGTAGATCGTCGTCTTGGAGCAGCGCAGGGTCACGGCGGCGGAATCGATGGTGAAGTCGGCGAACCCTTCGGCGAGGAAGGCGCGCAGCAGCTCGTCGAAGAGTTCCTGCTGCCGCGCAGTGCGGGGCCCGGGCCGTCTGGTAAAGGTCATGCACACCTTCTTCAGGAGCAGGTATGTACAGGGAACAGTACGATCGTCTACAGTTTCGTATTGTGAGCTGGATCTCATTCTTGCATATCGATAGGAGTGCTCCATGACCGAGGCCTATATCGTCGACGCCGTCCGGACCCCGGTGGCCCGACGCCGCGGCGGGCTCAGCGGCGTCCACCCTCTGGACCTGGCCGCCGCCCCGCTGCGGGAGATCGTCACCCGCCATCTGGAGGATTCCGCCGCCGTCGATGAAGTCATCCTCGGCTGCATCGATCAGATCGGGCCGCAGGGCATGGACATCGCTCGCAACGCCTGGCTCACTGCCGGTCTCTCCGAGGCTGTGCCCGGTACCACGGTGGAGCGGCAGTGCGGCTCTGGTCAGCAGGCCATCTCCTACGCCGCGCAGGCGGTGATGTCGGGAACCTCAGATCTCATCGTCGCCGGGGGAGTGCAGTCGATGAGCGCGATCCCGCTGTCGATCAGCAATACGCTCGCCGAACCCTACGGCTTCGCGACTCCCTTCGACGGCTCGCACGGCTGGCAGTCTCGCTACGGAGAGCAGGAGATCTCGCAATTCATCGGTGCGGAGATGATGGTCGAGAGGTGGGGGCTCAGCCGTGATGAGCTGGAGGACTTCGCCGTCGAATCCCACCGCCGGGCCTTGGCTGCCCAAGAGAAAGGCCGCTTCGACCGCGAGATCCTGCCGGTCTTCGGCGTCGCCGCCGACGAAGGGCCGAGGACCCCGGACCGGGAGAAGATGGCCTCACTGGAGCCGATCCGCCCCGGCGGCAGCCTCACCGCCGCTACGGCCTCACAGATGTCAGACGGTGCGGCCGCTCTGCTGATCGCCTCCGAGGCGGCGGTGCAGCGCCACGGCTTGAGTCCGCGAGCACGGATCCACCACATCTCAGCCCGCGCCGATGACCCGATCATGATGCTCAGCGCCCCCATTCCCGCCACCCGCTACGCCCTGGACCGGGTCGGGATGAGCCTGGAGGACATCGATCTGATCGAGATCAATGAGGCCTTCGCCTCCGTGGTGCTGGCCTGGATGCGCGAACTCGACGCCGACCCGGCCACGGTCAACGTCAACGGTGGGGCCATCGCCCTGGGCCACCCCATCGGCGCCACCGGAGCCCGGCTGATGACCTCGCTGCTGCACGAGCTGGAACGCACAGGAGGCCGTTACGGGCTGCAGACCATGTGCGAAGGCGGCGGCCAGGCGAATGTGACCATCATCGAGAACCTGCAGACGGAGAACCGCGCATGACCATGACAGACATGACCGAAGCCACCCGTGCCACTGTCCATGAGGTGACTCAGCATGTGCCTGCAGCCGCTTCGGCCGGGACGCTGTCCACACTGCTGCACCGCAGCGCTGACACCTACGGACGAGCCGTGGCCCTGCGCTTCGAGGAACGCAGCTGGAGTTATCGTCAGCTCGACGCCGCGGTGACGCTGCTGGCCGATCAGCTGCACCGTCTGGGGCTGCAGCGCGGGGATCGGGTCGCCGCCTTCGGCGCGAACTCGGACCTCTACGTGGTGCTGTTCCTGGCCTGCGCCCGCGGCGGGTTCATCCACGTGCCAGTGAACTTCGCGCTCAAGGGCGATGAGCTGACCTACCTGCTCGAGGACTCCCAGGCCCGCGTGGTCTTCGTCGAGCCGGAGCTGCTGCCGCTGGTCTCCGAGGTGCGCGCCGCAGGTGCGGCGGCCGATCTGGAGCAGGTGATCCCGCTGGAGCCCGCGGAGACGCTCACTGGGCCGGACTCGCTGCCGGATCTGCTGATCGCGGTCTCCGGCATCCTCGCCGGAGAGGCGGCGGAGGATGATGTGGGTGAGACTGCCGGTGCACCACAGAGCTCGTCGGCTCCCGAGCAGCCGGCGGACCCGGAAGAGATCGTCCAGCTGCTCTACACCTCCGGCACCACCTCCGCGCCGAAGGGCGCGATGATGAGCCATCGGGCGCTGCTGGCTGAGTATGTCTCGGCGATCATCGCCCTGGACCTCACTGAGGATGACCGGCCGCTGATCGCCATGCCCCTGTACCACTCGGCGGCGATGCACGTGTTCCTGATGCCCTATCTCTCCTTGGGCGCCACGGCGCGCATCATCCGCAAGCCAGTGATCGACGAGGTGCTGCGACAGATCGACGCCGAGCGCATCGGTTCACTGTTCCTCGCCCCGACGGTCTGGGTGCCGCTGGCCAACCGTGACGATCTGGGACCTTTCGATCTCAGCTCACTCGTCAAGGCTCAGTACGGTGCCTCGATCATGCCGACGCCCGTGCTGGACCGCCTACGGACGATGTTCCCCAAGCTCGGCTTCTATAACTGCTTCGGTCAGTCCGAGCTCGGCCCGCTGACCTGTGTGCTGCGCCCGGAGGATCACGAAGCCCGTCCGGCCTCCTGCGGCCGGCCGGTCCACCACGTCGAAGTCCGCGTGGTGGACTTCGACGGCAACCCGGTGGCCACCGGTGAACCCGGAGAGATCCAGTACCGCTCCCCGCAGGTCTGCTCCGGCTACTGGCGCAAACCCGAGGCGACGGCGGAGGCCTTCGCGGGCGGCTGGTTCCGCTCCGGTGATCAGGTGGTGCGTGACTCCCGCGGGTACATCGAAGTCGTCGACCGCATCAAGGACGTCATCAACACCGGCGGGGTGCTGGTGGCTCCGCGTGCTGTGGAGGACTGCATCTACGAGATCGACGGGGTCGCGGAGGTCGCCGTCGTCGGGCTGCCGGATGACCGGTGGATCGAGGCGATCACGGCCTTCGTCGTCCTCAAGGACGGGGTGCAGCTCACTGCTGAAGAGGTCCAGGCGCACGTGAAACGTCGGCTGGCGGACTTCAAAGTGCCCAAGGCGGTGGAGTTCGTCGCCGAGCTTCCCCGCAACCAGTCGGGCAAGCTGCTGAAGCGGGAGCTGCGCCGTGAGTTCGGCTGAGGGCGGCGGACCGCAGCAGCGGCTGACCCCGGAGATCGAAGAGGACCTGCGAGCACCGTTGGACATCGACCACCTGGGCGCATTCGCCCAGGCGACCGCGCATGACCTCGCCGTGCACCGGCGGGCCCGTGAACTGGTCGCTCCGATGGCTGACGAGCTGGCCGCGGCCTGGCACACGGCGGACTATCCGGTGCACTTAGTCCAGCAGGTGGCCGAAGCCGGACTGATCACCGACGGCGTGGAGGTGCCCGGGATGGAGCGGCTCTCCCCGCTGGCCGCAGGCTTCGTCGCCCTGGAGATCTCCAGGGTGGACGGCTCATTGGCCGCGGCCTGTGCGGTCCAGGGCGGGCTGGCGCTGCGGGCGGTGGCGGACCTCGGCTCCCCGGTCCAGCGGGAGCAGTACCTGCGCCGGCTGGCCACCGGTGAGCTGCTCGGCGCCTTCGCCCTGACCGAGCCTGACCACGGCTCCGATTCGGTGGCCCTGGCCACCACGGCCCGGCGTGACGGTGACGGGTGGACCCTGAACGGGCAGAAGAAATGGATCGGCAACGGCAGCGGCGGGGGAGTGACGGTCGTCTGGGCCAGGGACGACGACGGCGCAGTGCGCGGCTTCCTCGTGGACCAGCAGGCTCCCGGTTACTCGGCGGTGCCCATCACGCAGAAGGGGGCGCTGCGTGGGATCCACCAGTCGCTGATCACCCTGGATGAGTGCCGAGTCCCGGATGAGGCGCTTCTGCCCGGAGCGCGCAGCTTCGCCGACGCGGCCGCGGTGCTGATCGCCACCCGGGTCAACGTCGGCTGGTCTGCGCTGGGCCACGCGGTGGCACTGTTCGAGACGGCTCTGCGGTATGCCCGCAGTCGTGTGCAGTTCGGCCGTCCACTGGGCGCCCAGCAGATGGTGCAGGAGCGGCTGGCCCAGATGCTGGAGTCGATCACCTCCATGCAGCTGCAGGCCGCCGCCGTCGCCCGGGCGCAGGAGGCCGGGACGATGACCCCGACGCAGGCCTCGATGCTGAAGTACCACAACACCCGTGCTGCCCGCCGGGTGGCGCAGATCGCGCGGGACATGCTCGGCGGCAACGGGATCCTGCTCGAGCACGGGGCTATCCAGCACGTCGCCGATATCGAAGCCCTGCACACCTACGAGGGTACGGAGTCGATGCAGGCACTGCTGCTGGGCCGGGAGCTCACCGGTGTCTCGGCCTTCGGCTGGGCCGGGAGCTGATGGCGGCTGAGCGCTGTGGGGGTCCGAATCCGCCGCGGGGTTGTTAGTGTGAACACCAGAATCCCCGCAGGAAGGAGCTCCCATGAGCCTCACCACCGATCATCTGGAGTCGGTCTACGAGCAGGTCATTTCACGCAACCCCGGTGAGGACGAGTTCCACCAAGCGGTGCGTGAAGTCTTCGACTCCCTCCACCCCGTCCTGGCCGACCACCCGCAGTATGTGGAGGCCTCCGTCCTGGAGCGGATCTGCGAGCCTGAGCGGCAGATCACCTTCCGGGTGCCCTGGGTGGACGATGACGGCCGGGTGCAGATCAACCGGGGCTTCCGGGTGCAGTTCAACTCCGCGCTGGGACCGTATAAGGGCGGTCTGCGTTTCCATCCGACGGTGCTGGCCGGCACGGTGAAGTTCCTCGGCTTCGAGCAGACCTTCAAGAATGCGCTGACCGGGTTGCCCATCGGCGGCGGCAAGGGCGGGGCCGACTTCGATCCCAAGGGGCGCAGCGAAGCCGAGATCATGCGGTTCTGCCAGTCGTTCATGACTGAGGCGTACCGCCACATCGGCTATGACCTGGACATCCCCGCCGGGGACATCGGCGTCGGCGGGCGTGAGATCGGGTACCTCTTCGGCCAGTACAAGCGGATCGCCGGGCGCTGGGAGTCCGGGGTGATCACCGGTAAGGGTATCACCTGGGGTGGTTCCCTGGTGCGCAAGGAGGCCACCGGCTACGGCACCGTCTACTTCACCGACCACATGCTCCGGGCCACCGGGCGCAGCTTCGACGGTGCGAAGGTGCTGGTCTCCGGTTCCGGGAACGTGGCGATCTACGCGATCCAGAAGATCCAGGAGCTCGGCGGCGTCGTCCTGGGCGCCTCGGACTCCTCGGGCTCGGTCTATGACCCCGACGGCATCGACCTGAACCTGCTGCGCCGGATCAAGGAGGCCCAGCGCGGGCGGATCAGCGAGTACGTGGAGAAGCGGGACCGCGCCGAGTTCCTCGAAGGCCGCAACGTGTGGGCCGTGGCGGAGAAGTCCGACGTCGACATCGCCCTGCCCTGCGCGACCCAGAACGAACTCGACGCCGATGACGCCGCGAAGCTCATCAAGGCCGGTGTGGTTGCCGTGGCCGAGGGCGCGAATATGCCCACCACTCCGGAGGGGTACCGGGTGCTGCGTGAGGCCGAGGTGCTCTTCGGGCCGGGCAAGGCGGCCAACGCCGGCGGTGTGGCGACCTCGGCGCTGGAGATGCAGCAGAACGCCTCTCGGGATACCTGGTCCTTCGACTACACCGACACCCGGCTCAGCGAGATCATGGAGAACATCCACTCGGCCTGCGCGGAGACCGCCGCCGAGTACGGCCGTGAGGGCGACTATGTGACCGGGGCGAACATCACCGGGTTCCTGCGCGTGGCCGATGCGGTGATCGCCCAAGGGGTGATCTGAGCCAGCCTCTGCCCTGCGGGGCAGGCAGCGCAGCGCGCACGGCGTGGTGTTGAAGACCGTGCTGTGTCGAAGTGTGACGTCCGGCGTGACCTACTCGGTCACGCCGGATTAGTGTGAGGTGCGACCCATCCAGAGCGGCTGAGAGATCTGGCTCGACGACGCCGCAGCAACCCGGGATTCTGTGAGGATCGGCTCGGGTGCTACCGCCAGGATCGATGGAGGAGCGATGAGCGTTTCTGTGCACCCACCCACCCCTTACGACGTGCCTGGTCAGGCTGCGGGCTTGCTGCATGTCCCCATCAGTGACGCGCTGCGCCAGGCGCTCACCGCACTCGGCGATGGCGCGGTGAGCCGCGAGACGGACCGGACGTTGGCCTTCCAGGAGATCCGCGCACTGCTCGACGCCGGTATCGGGCGGCTGCGAGTTCCTGAGGAGTTCGGCGGTTTCGGGCTCAATTGGGTGCAGACCACAGAGGTGCTTCTGGCGCTCGCCACGGAGGACTCCAATGTGCTCCAAGCACTGCGCGCCCACCTGGCCGTGGAAGAGGAGGCGCTCTGGCGCGGGCCGGAGGATCCGGCGGCCGCACAGTGGCTGCGGCTGCTCGGACAGGGACAATCGGCAGGTAACGCCTGGACCGAGCCCGGTGCCGGCGGGCTGCACCACTCCGGAACCATCGTCCGGCGCACACCCGATGGGCTGAGGATCTCTGGAGAGAAGGCCTATACGACGGGGTCGATCTTCGCTGACTGGCTGGATGTCACCGCCGCTGATGAAGACGGCCGTGAACTGGGAGTCCTGGTCCGGCGGGATCAGCCCGGTGTGCACGTCCGGGACGACTGGAACGGCTTCGGCCAGCGGACCTCCGGATCCGGTGGGCTCACCCTCGACGAGGCTGAGGTGACACAGAGCGAAGTCCGTGAACTGGCCGATCGTTTTCCGTACCAGACAGGGCTCTACCAGCACATTCTGCTGACAGTGCTCGCCGGCATCGCGGAGGCTGCGGCCCGGGATATTAGTCGTGAGGTGCGGGTCCGCACCCGCGTCTACTCCCATGGGAATGCCGAGCACAGCGCAGCTGACCCGCAGTTGCTGCAGGTCGTCGGGGAGGTCGACGCCGCTGCGGCGGTGGCTCGGGCCTCCGTGGTGGAGAGCGCGCGCAGCCTTGACCGCGCTTTAGCCACCCGTACTGAGTCCGAGCAGTCCCAGCAGCGTGTGGCCACCGAGGTGGAACTGGCCACGGCACGGGCGCAGGTGGGACTGCACCGGCTGGTTCTGGACTCGGTGACGAAGATCTTCGACGCCCTCGGAGCCTCCGGGGTCGCCGCGCCGAAGGCGCTGGACCGGCATTGGCGCAATGCGCGCACTGTGACCAGCCATAACCCGTGGGTGTTCAAGGCCCGCATCCTCGGTGATCACCGGGTCAACGGCACGGAGCCTGTGCGGCTGTGGACCGTGGGAGAGCCAGTGCGAGCAGAAGGACAGAGCCGATGAGCCGGCAAGACACCACCCGGGTCCAGACGAAGAATGCGGCCCGGAGTCACTGGTCCGGCCGTGCGGAGGCTGAGGAGATCGAGCAGTGGTCCGCTGTTGCTCAGCAGGTGGCCGACCGGCTCGCCGAGGACGCGCTCGCCCGGGATCGCGCCAATGAGATCCCGCACCGTGAAGCCGCCCTGCTCAGAGACTCAGGGCTGGTCACCCTGCTTGATCCGGGAGAGCACGGCGGTGGCGGTGCGCACTGGGAGACCGCTTTTCGGGTGGTGCGCATCCTGGCGCGGGCGGACGCCTCGATCGCCCAGGTGCTGGCGTACCACTACATCAATGCCGGCAACATCACCTTCACCGTCCGGCAGGAGGCTGAGCGTCAGCCGTGGTTCCGTCGCAGTGTGCCGCAGGCGTGGATCTGGGGCGATTCGGTCAACCCGACGGACCCGGACCTGCGTCTGGCGCCGCATCCCGACGGCGGCTACGTGCTGACAGGGAAGAAGCGGTACTCCACCGGCTCCGCCGTCGGGGATGCCCTGCTGGTCAATGCCCGTGTGGAGTCCGGGCCGGAGTCTGGCACTGTTTTGGCGTTCGTCCTGGAGAATGGGCGCGAGGGTGTGGAGTACGTCGATGACTGGGACTTCTTGGGGCAGCGGCTCTCCTCCTCGAACAGTGTGGTCTACCACCAGGTGCCGGTGCATCCGGAGGATGTGCTCGGCTCGCTGACCGATGAGCCGTTCTCCACACTGGTGACCCCCGGGATCCAGCTGTTCTTCGGGAACCTGTATCTCGGTATTGCCGAGGGTGCGCTGGCCGAGGCTCGTCGGCTGACGAATGCGCGCCCGTCGTCGTGGTTCCTCTCACCGGCAGACCGTTACCGCCATGACCCGTTCGTCCAGCGGCTCTACGGGGAGCTGCGCTCGCGGACCGCCGCCGTCGAGGCTCTGGCTGACCGGGTGAACCGCCGGTTCGACGAGGTCATCGACCTCGGTGACGCCGTCACCGAGGAGGTCCGGGGAGAGCTGGCTGTGGAGATCGCCCAGGTGAAGGTGGTCAGTTCAGAGCTGGCCACGGACCTCACCCATCGGATCTTTGAGGCGACCGGTACGTCGTCGACGGCCTCATCCATCGGCTTCGATCTGTTCTGGCGCAATATCCGCACCCACTCCCTGCATGACCCGGTCGACTACAAGAAGCTCGAGGTCGGGGCCCACTACCTCAACGGCGAATACCAGCCGCTCTCGCTCTACACCTGAGCCTCGCTCGGAGGGTGAGGGAGGAGGCCAGCGTGACAGGTGAGGATCGGCCCCCGGAGACAGCCCGCCCGCCCCAGCATCGAGGGAGAGAATCTGGTGCCGACACGCCGGGTCTGGGGTGCAAGATTCTCTCCTTCGAGGCAGGCTTGGTTCCCACTTGTCATCGAGGGAGAGAACCTGGTCGCGACACGCCGGTGTGCGGCACCAGATTCTCTCCATCGATGGAGGGAGGTTCCCGGGAACTGTCCCGGCCGTGCGGTGCAGCGGTCTTCTCAGCAGCAGGGCAGAGATGTTCTCAGAAACAGGGTCTCAGAAACAGGGGAGGTCTCTCTGGCAGATGCTGACCGCGGGCCCCGGCATGGTCAGAGCCCTGGGGGAACCTCCGTGGCCGCCGCCGAGTACTCGGCGAAGGCGCCGCGGTAGCGGGCCGCCGGGTGAGACTCCGGGAGCCGGTCGGAGCCGGTGAGTGCGCCCCGCAGTGTCTGGGCAGGGGCTTCAGCATCCGGGGCCGGCCGGGCCAGCCCGCGTTCCCGCAGCACGGGCAGGACGTGGTCGATGAACTCCACATAGCTTCCCGGGATCTCCGCATTGATGATGTTGATCCCGTCGATGCCGGCAGCCTGCCAGGCCGCCAGCTCATCGGCGATCTGCTCCGGGGTGCCCACCACGCGGGTCGCCTGGGCCCGGAACGTGGCCAGGTCCCGTAGGGTCACTCGTCCGTTGGGCGCCATCTTCCGGATCTCACCCAGATGGCCCTGTGCGCCCTCGGTCTCCAGGTCATCCAGCGGAGTATCGATGGGCAGGCCGCCGACGTCGACGCCGAGGCTGCCGGCGGTGTGAGCGATCAGCGCATGCACGTCCAGAGATTCATCGAGCTCGGCCGCCTTGGCTTTCGCCTCTGCCTCAGTGGAACCGATCACGAAGGACAGCCCCTGGATGAACGCCACATCCTCAGCCCGGCGCCCGTAGGACTCGGCCCGGCGGCGGACGTCGGCGGCATGCGCGGCGGCCAGATCCCGGCGCGGCGCCATGGAGAACGTGGCCTCGGCATGACGCGCCGCCACGTCCCGGCCCCGCTCGGAGGAGCCGGCTTGGAAGAGATACGGAGTCCGCTGCGGTGACGGTGCGGAGAGATGGGGCCCGTCGATCTCATACCGCGCTGAGCGGTGGTGGATCTTCGCCACCTTCGCCGGATCAGCATGCAGCCCACGGCCCCGCCCGTGCTCCAGGGCCTTGTCCGCCAGCAGGGCACCGTCCTCCCAGGAGCCCTCCCACAGCTGATAGACGACGTCGAGGTACTCCTCGGCCCAGTCGTACCGGTCGCCGTGGGCGGTGAGCCCACCCCCGCCGAAGTTGCGGTGGGCGTTCTCCGTCGCCGAGGTCACCACGTTCCAGCCGACTCGTCCGCCGGAGAGGTGGTCCAGAGTGGAGAGCTGCCGGGCGAAGGTGAACGGGTGTGCCTGGATGACCGAGGAGGTCATCGCCAGACCGATCCGCTGGGTCGAGGCCGCCAGCGCGGAGATCAGCACCAGCGGGTCGTTGGCCGGGATCTGCAGGCCACGGCGGACATGCGAAGCCCATCCGCCCTCGTGGTCGCCGTAGACTCCGACCACATCGGCGAAGAACGCCAGATCGAACCCGGCCTCCTCCAACCGGCGGACCAGCTCCGTCCAGTGCTGAAGCTCGTTGAACCGGTGCTGCTGCGCGGTCTCACGCCGCCAGGCTCCGCCGAGGATGTGGCTGGTGGTGTTCATCAGGAACGCCGAGAGGATCAGCGGCTTCGCGGCACGGTGGGACGCGGCACTGCTGGATGCGGCGCTGCTGGATGCGGCAGGTTCGGATGCAGACACAGGCACTGTCACCTCAGGCCGAGAGCTCGAGGGCGGCGAGCTCCTTGAAGGAGCTCTGGTGGAAGACCATGCCCGCGGCACCGGGAATCGATCCGACGTCGGTGATCTCCAGGATGACGATGTCGTGATCGCCGGCGCGGACCTCGTCGTAGATCCGGGTGCTCAGCCACATCGGGCTCGCCGGGAGGGTCAGGGCACCGGCGTCGTCGATGGCGTAGTCGACTCCGTCGAACCGGGAGGCCCGGTCCTTCGAGGCCAGCTGACGGCACAGGCCGAACTGATCACGTCCCATGACGCTGACCCCCAGGGCTGGGGCCGAGCGCAGCCGGGGCCAGGTCTGGGAGGTGTGCTGCACGGCGAAGGTCACCAGCGGCGGTTCCAAGGACACCCCGACGGTGAACGTGGACGCCACCAGCGCCTGCGGGGCACCGTCGATCTGCGCGCCGACGGCGACCACACCCTGCGGGAAGTGCGAGAACGCCTCGCGCAGGTCGAGCGGATCGAAGGTCCGTGTAGTGGGAGTGGTAGTCATCTCTGTCTCCTCATGCATCGGGTCAGAAAGCCCCGAATCAGATATCGAGTTTCTGCCGGGCGGAGCTGATCACCCCGGTGTTGAAACCGGCTAGGTGCAGTCCACCGTGGAAGCGGGCGTGTTCGATCTTCAGGCAGCGGTTCTGCACCGCCTCCAGCCCGGCGTCCTTCGCCTGCTGGGCGGCCTCGGTGTTCTCGATGCCCAGCTGCATCCAGATGGTCTTCGCCCCGACGGCGACGGCGTCGTCCACGATGCTCGGCACATCGGCCGGCTTGCGGAAGATGTCGACGATGTCGGGGGACTCGGGGAGGTCCTGCAGCGAGTCGTAGACCGGGTGGCCGAGGATCTCATCGACTGTCGGGTTGATGAAGTACACCCGGAAGGTCGAGGAGCTCAGCAGGTAGGTGGCGACGAAGTGGCTGGACCGAGAGGGTTTATTCGAAGCGCCGACGATCGCCACGGACTCGGCGTTCGAGATCAGCTGCAGCCGCCTCACCGCCGAGGGCGGCTCCCAGATGCCGTGCGGGTGCTCTGCCACGGGTGCGGTGGTGGTCATCGTGCGTCTCCTTCGTCCTGTGCAGTGCCGCGCTGTTCTGCACCATCCTGTGCAGCGCCGTCCTCTCCAGCGCCGTGCAGCGCGGCCTCCAGTGCCTGGTCGATATCCCAGAGGATGTCCTCCGGGTCCTCCAAGCCCACCGAGATGCGGATGAGGTCCTCAGGGATCCCGGCGGCCTCGAGCTGTTCGGGGCTGAGCTGCTGATGGGTGGTCGAGCCCGGGTGCAGCACCAGGGTGCGCACATCGCCGACGTTGGCCAGATGGGAGGCCAGCTGCAGGGACTCGATGAACCGTGCCCCGGCCTCTCGCCCCCCGGCCAGCCGGAAGCTGAACACTGAACCGACCCCCTGGGGCAGCAGCCGCTTGGCCAGCTCGTGGTCCCGGTGCGAGGGCAGACCGGCGTACTCCACCGAGAGCACCCGCTCATCCGCCTCGAGCGCCTCGGCCACCCGCTGGGCGTTGGCGATGTGCGCGTCGATCCGCTGCGGCAGGGTCTCCACCCCCTGGATGAGCTGGAACGCCGCCTGCGGGGTCAGCGAGGGGCCGAAGTCGCGCAGCTGCTCGGCGCGGATCTTGGTGAGGAACCCGAACTCGCCGAAGTTCCCCCACCAGCTGAGCCCCCCGTAGGAGGCCACCGGCTCGGTCATCTGCGGGAAGTTGCCGTTGTCCCAGGGGAACTCACCGGATTCGACGATCACTCCGCCCAGAGTGGTGCCGTGTCCGCCGAGGAACTTCGTCGCCGAGTGGACGACGATGTCGGCGCCGTGCTCGATCGGCCGCAGCAGGTAGGGAGTGGTCAGCGTGGAGTCCACCACCAACGGGATCCCGCGGGCATGGGCGACCTCGGCCAGACCCGGGATGTCGGCGACGTCGGAGCTGGGGTTCGCGACGGTCTCGGTGTAGACCACCTTGGTGTTCTCGGTGATCGCCGCGGCGAAGTCCGCCGGGTCGGTGGAGTCCACGAAGGTGGTCTCGATGCCGAAGCGGCGCAGGGAGACGTCGAGCTGGGTGATGGTGCCTCCATAGAGCTTGGAGGAGGCGACGATGTGGTCCCCGGAGCCGCACAGCGCGGCGAAGACCAGGAACTCCGCGGACATCCCCGACGCCGTCGCCACGGCCCCGATGCCGCCCTCCAGCGCGGCAATCCGCTCCTCGAAGGCAGCCACCGTCGGGTTGCCGATGCGGGAGTAGATGTTGCCGTACTTCTGCAGGGCGAAGAGGTTGGCGGCGTCGTCGGTGTCCTTGAACACGAAGGACGTGGACTGGTGGATCGGCACCGCACGGGTGCCGTAGACGGCGTCCGGCACTGCGCCGGCGTGCAGCGCGCGTGTGCGGAATCCGAACTGGCGGTCGTTCATCGTCTCTCCTGTGCTGTGGGGGTCTGTGCAGTGCCGCGGGCGCGGCAGATCTCGTCGATCACGGGGACGCAGGGCTCGTTCTGCAGGCTCGTGGTGTCTCCGAGCTTCTGCCCATCGTGGAGCTGAGTCAGCAGCCGGCGCATGATCTTCCCGGACCGGGTCTTCGGCACCTCGGGCACGGGGATCAGGGTCCGTGGTTTGGCCACCGGGCCGATGACCTCACCGACGTGGGCGCGCAGCATGCTCAGCAGCTCAGTCTCGGCGGCAGCGTCATCGGCGATGCGAGCTTGGGCACCGGCGGAGAGCACCACGAAGGCGACGGCGGCGTGGCCGGTGGTGGCATCGGCCACCGGGCAGACCCCGGCTTCGACGACGTCGGGGTGGGAGACCAGCGCGGATTCGATCTCGATCGTGGAGAGCCGGTGCCCGGAGATGTTGATGACATCATCGATGCGGCCGAGGATCTGCACATCACCGTCTTCGTCGATCTTCGCGCCGTCGCCGGCGAGGAACCAGCCCCGGTCGGCGTACTTCTCCCAGTACGAGGTGTAGAACCGCTGCGGGTCACCCCAGACAGTGCGTGCGGCCGAGGGGATCGGGGTGGTGACCACGATGTTGCCCTGCACGTGCGGAGCCACCGGCTCCCCAGACTCATCGACGACGGCGACCGCGGTACCCGGCATCGCACGTCCGGCCCAACCGGGCTTCAGGCGGTGGCCGGTGGCGGGATCGGCATCCTCGGGCCGCGGGGAGAGCACAGTGGACCCGGTCTCGGACTGCCACCAGGTGTCCACCATCGGCAGCGCGGGCGCGCCCTCGGCATCGCGGGCGTCCCGGCCGAGCTGCTGGCGGATCCAGTGCCAGGCCTCCGGGTTGACGGCCTCGCCCACTGTGCCGGCAAGCCGCAGAGAGGACAGGTCGTATTCTGCCGGGATTCCCTCCGGGAACCAGCCCATCAGTGAGCGCACCAGCGTCGGCGCGGTGTAGTAGGTGCTGACCCGGTGACGGGCGATGATCTCGAAGTGCCGCCCCGGGTGGGGAGTGTTCGGAGTGCCCTCGAAGATGACCTGGGTGGCGCCGGCGGAGAGCGGCCCATAGATCTCATAGGTGTGTGCGGTCACCCAGGCCAAGTCCGCAGTGCACCAATGCACCTCGCCCTCGCGCCGGGCGGGGTCCGGGTGGGCGAAGAGCCGCAGGTAGGTGTAGAGCGCGCCAGTGAGGTAGCCGCCGGTGGTGTGCACCAGGCCCTTGGGCTTGCCGGTGGTGCCGGAGGTGTACATGATGAACAGGTCATGCTCGGCGTCGAAGGACTCAGGGGAGTGCACCGGTGAGGCGGTCTCCACCGTCTCGTGCCACCACAGATCCCGGCCTTCGGTCCAGGAGATCTCAGAGCCGGTGCGGCGGATGACCAGCACGTGCTCCAGATGCCCGCCGTTGTTGACGCCAGCCTCGGCCACGGCGGCGTCGGCATTGGCTTTGACCGGAACGGCGGTGCCCCGGCGGAACTGCCCGTCGGTGGTGACCAGCAGCTTCGCACCGGTGTCCTCGACGCGGAACTTCAGCGCCTCAGCGGAGAACCCGCCGAAGACCAACGAGTGGACCGCGCCGATCCGCGCGCAGGCCAGTGTGATGACGATGGTCTCCACCAGCACCGGCAGGTAGATGACCACGCGGTCACCGGGGCCGATGCCTAAGTCCGTCAGCGCATTCGCGGCACGGGAGACCTCCTCCTGCAGCTGCGCGTAGGTGACGTCCCTGCGGTCGCCGGGTTCGCCCTCGAAATGCAGGGCCACCGTGTCACCGCGGCCGGCGGCGACGTGCCGGTCCACGCAGTTCACGGCCGCGTTCAGCCGACCTTCTTCGAACCAGGCCGCCTCGGGTCCCTGCCGGGTCTGCGGGTTCGGCGGTGTCCACCGGCGCACGGTCTCCCACGGGGTGTCCCAGTCGAGGAGTTCGGCGGTGCGGGCCCAGAACGCCAGACGGTCTTCGTCGGTCTGCGGGTCCGGCCAGCCGTGCACATCAGCCAACAGCGGATGGACGGCGGCGGTGTTCAGCGACACGGGCGGAATTCACTCCCATCGGTCCTGGCGGTAGCACCCACCTTGCGGGAGGATCTCCCATGGGTTGCTGCGGCGTCGTCGAGCCAGATCTCTCAGCCGCTCTGGATGGTTCGTCAGTTCATCGTACGCCTGGGGTGTGGCCGGGCACAAAGAACGTGTCTGAGTATGACCGGCTGGATGGCCGTGTGCCTCGTGGCACCTGCTGCTCAGCCCAGGATCTCCGCCCAGCACCTCAGCCCCAGGTCTTCAAGGCCTTGCGTTCCAGGACGCCGAGCAGGGCATCGGTGAGCTTGCCGAGGATGGCCAACAGCAGGATGGCCAGCAGCAGGCGGTCGGTCCGGCCGTTGTTCTGGGAGTCGGTGAGCAGGAAGCCCAAGCCCATGGACGAGGCGATGAGCTCCGCGGCCACCAGGAACAGCCAGGCCTGGGCCAATCCCAGCCGCAGCCCGGAGAACACCGAGGGGACCACGGCCGGCAGCTGGACCGTGGTCAGCAGGCGCACCCCGTGGAATCCGAAGGCCCGTCCGGCCTCGACCAGCTGCGGGTCCACATGGCGCAGCGCCGAGTGCACCGCAGTGAAGACAGGGAAGAACGCGCCGATGGCGATCAGCGTGACCTTCGAATCCTCATAGATGCCCATCCAGAGGATCAACAGCGGCACCCAGGCCAGTGAGGGCACCGCCCGGAACGCGCCGATCGTGGGCTGCAGCAGTGCATCGGCGATCTTCGAGAGTCCCAGCAGAGACCCGATGACGAGCCCCAGCCCGGCGCCGACGGCGAAGCCGAGCAGCACCCGCTGCACGGAGATGGCGATGTGGTGGGTCAGGTCTCCGCGCTCGAAGAGCTCCACACCTGCGGTCAGCACGGCCTGCGGGGCCGGAAGCTGCACCGGGGTGAACACTCCCGCGGCGGTGACGCCGTACCAGGTGGCCAGCAGCACCAACGGCACGACGGCGCCGATGAGCAGCCGGCCTCCGGGCAGGGCGCGGCGGCGGCGCACACCGGCAGTCTCCTCCGGTGTGGTGTCCGGGGTCTTTCGGGTGTTCTTCGGTGACGTGTGCGCCTCGGTCTCGGCAGAGGCCTCGGCATGGGGAGTGTCAGTAACTACTGTCATGAGTCCTCCCCGTCAGCGTCCCCATCAGCATTTCCGCCGGCGGCTTCGGCCTGCTCGGCGAACTCAGGGTGGAACAGTGTGTCCAGGGCGTCGTCGATGCTCTGCTGCTCGGAGACGTCGCCGGTCTCCACGAAGTACGGGCCGATGTTCTCTAACACCTCGTACTGCTCCTCGCCCGGCACCGGGTCCACGCCGAAGTTCGAGCGCTCGGTGATCACCAGTTCGGCGACCTCGACGTCGATGTCGGCCTCCTCCGCGAGGATCTCAGCAGTCTCCTCCGGGTTCTCCTGGGCCCATTGCCGGGCGCGTTCGTAGGTGTCGATCACCGTCTGGGTGACCTCGGGGTGGTCTTCGATGAAGTCCTCAGTGCTGTTCACCACGGAGTAGGTGTTGAAGTCCACCTCGCGCCGGAACAGTTCGGCGCCCTCCTGCTCAGCGGAGGCCATGATCGGGTCCAGCCCCGCCCAGGCATCCACATCCCCGTTCATCAGAGCCGTCCGACCGTCGGCGTGCTGCAGGTTCTGCACTGTCACGTCACCGGGCTCCAGTCCTTCGGCCTCCAGCGCTTGGAAGAGGAAGAAATACGGGTCAGTGCCCGCGGTCGCTGCTACGGTCGCGCCCTCGAGATCGCTGACGGTCTCCACATCGGAGTCCGCCGTGGAGACCAGCGCCGTCCATTCTGGCTGGTCAGCGATGAGTACGGTCTTCACCGCGGAGCCATTGGCCCGGTTGAGCAGGGCTGCCGACCCGGCGGAGGAGCCGAAGTCGACAGCGCCGGCGCGCAGATTCTCATGGGCGCGGTTCGAGCCCTGGGACTGCACCCAGTTGACGTCGATCCCCTCTTCGGAGAGCTCCTCCTCCAGCCACCCCTGGTCTCGAATGATGAGGCTGAGCGGGTTATAGGTGGCCCAGTCGATATCCAGAGTGCTCAGGTCTGAGTCCTCCTCGTCCGCGGGGCCTTCCCCGTCGACGCAGGCGGTGGCCAACAGGGCGCTGAGCCCGAGCACTGCCGCGGTTCTGGTGCGGCGTCTGGCCGTCATCAGGTGTGTCCTCTCGCTCAACGGTGCGCTCCTTCTCCAGTGGCGCCCCCAGTAGTCTCCGCAGCGGTTTCTGCAGTGGTGTCCGCAGCGGTAGTGCCCTCGACGCCGAGGCCCTCCAACAGGGCGCCGCGCAGTGCGGCCAGGTGCGCTGAACCGCGGTCCCGGGGGCGGGGGTTGGTGATCTCCAGCAGCTGAGCCACACCGGCACCCTCGCGGTCGGTGCCGTCAGCGCCGAGCAGTAGAATCCGGTCAGCCAGGTGCAGCGCCTCATCGACGTCATGGGTCACCAGCAGAACGGTGGTGCCGGTCTCAGCGTGGATGTCCAGCAGAAGGTCCTGCATCTTCAGCCGGGTCAGGGCGTCGAGTGCGCCGAACGGTTCATCGAGCAGCAGTACTCCGGGGCGCCGGGCGAGAGCGCGAGCCAGGGAGGCGCGCTGGGCCATGCCCCCGGAGATCTCCCGTGGGCGCAGGTCAGCCCGTTCCGCCAGGCCGACGAGCCGCAGCAGCTCGTCGACGCGCTCGCGGCCCTGAGCCTTCGGGGTGCCGCGGGGCAGACCAAGAGCCACGTTGGCGCGCACTGTGCGCCAGGGCAGCAGACGAGGTTCCTGGAACCCGACCGCGGTGCGCTCGTCGTAGCGGCTCACCGCCTGCCCGGCGATCTGAGCCTGACCGGTGAAGCCGGTGTCGAGCCCGGCCACGGCCCGCAGCAGGGTGGACTTCCCGCAGCCCGAGGCTCCGAGGACGGCGAGGATCTCACCGGGGCGGATGTCGACGTCGACGTCGCGCAGCACAGTGCGCCCGTCGAAGCGGCGGCCGAGTCCGCGCAGTGTGACTCCGAGGGACCCGCTGGTCTCAGGGGTGGAGTCGTCAGAGAAATCCGCAGCGGAGCCTGCGGCGGCACGGTCGGTGTAGGTCAGCGTGGACGAACCCATAGAGCACTCACTCCCATCGGTCCTGGCGGTAGCACCTTTCCCGGCCCTCACCTGTTCGGAGCCAGGGAGGAGGGGGCGGTTGCTGCGGCGTCGTCGAGCCAGATCTCTCAGCCGCTCTGGATGGTACGGACAGCGACTCTACGCGGCTGTTCTGTGGTGCAGCAACTCGACGGGCGGTACGTCAGTCTGAAGCCTGGTGAGTGAACATTTATGACGAATATTGCGGACTCCTGCTCTGAACGTATTGACGGAAACGGTGCTGGCATGCCTAGAGTTGTCCAGCTTCGCAAACCATCCAGAGCGACCGAGAGACCCGGCTCGACGACGTCGCAGCAACCTGCCGAGCGCCTTCTTCCGCGGCTTTGATCCGCAGGCGCATCGGTCACGGTGCTACCGCCGGGACCGATGGAGGATCATGATCTCACTGCGCCATGTCACGACCACTTTCGCCGCCACTCGCGGGCGGGGGCCGGTCACCGCCGTCTATGACGTCAGCCTCGAGGTCGGCCGCGGACGCATTCAGGGCATCATCGGATTCTCCGGAGCGGGGAAGTCCACGCTGTTGCGAAACATCAACCTGCTGGAGCGTCCCAGCTCGGGTGAGGTGCAGGTGGGTGACACGGTGCTCACCGGGCTCGGTGATGAGGGCCTACGGCGTGCACGGCATCAGATCGGCATGATCTTCCAGGGCTTCAATCTGGTGAACAATCTGACCGCCGCGCAGAACGTGGAGCTTGCACTGAAATTCGCGGGGGTCAGGGACCGTGCGGTCAGGCGCCGGCGGGCCGCGGAGGCCTTGGAGATCGTCGATCTCTCCGGTAAGGCCTCCGCCTACCCGGCTCAGCTCTCGGGTGGGCAGAAGCAGCGGGTAGCGATCGCTCGGGCGCTGGCTCCGGAGCCGGAGGTGCTGCTCTGTGACGAGCCCACCTCCGCATTGGACCCCTTCACCACGGCCTCGGTGCTGCAGTACCTGGCTGATGTGAACCGTGAGTTCGGCATCACTGTGGTGATCGTGACCCATGAGATGGAGGTCATCAAGGCGCTGGCCGATGATGTCGCGGTCATGGAGGACGGCAGAGTAGTGGAACGCTTCGGCGCGCAGGATCTGCTGTCGGGGTCCTTCGACCCGGCCACCAGCATCGGCCGTTATCTGGTCAGCGACGGGATCTCTGTGGACCGCAGGCCCGCCACCGATGTCGAGTCCACCGCGCAGTCAGAGGCTCTGCTGGAGGTGGTGCGCTGATGGAACGCATCGTGGAACTGCGCGGTGAGCTCCTCGTCGCGATGCTGCAGACCTTCGCGATGGTCGGTGTGGCCATTCCGCTGGCGGTGCTCATCGGCACGCCGATCGGGATCTGGCTGTTCAACCATGCGCCGGGCGGGATCGCGCCGTTGCCGAAGCGTCACGCGGTGGTCAGCGGGCTGGTCAATATGGTGCGGTCCTTTCCGTTTCTGATCCTGCTGATCGCGATTATCCCGTTCACCCGATTGCTGGTCGGCACCACAGTGGGAACGGCCGCGGCGATCGTTCCGCTGACGGTCAACGCGATCCCCTACTTCGCCCGTTTGGTGGAGCAGAACCTGACCCAGCTGGGCACCGGTGCAGTGGAGGCATCGCGTGCGATGGGTGCCACACGCGGCCAGATCATCCGCAATGTGCTGCTGGTGGACGCGAAGCCCGCCATCATCGGCTCTATCACGATCACCACGGTCAGCTTCATCTCCTATTCGGCGATGGTGGGGCTGGTCGGCGGAGGCGGAATCGGTGACTTCGCCATCCGCTACGGCTACTACCGCTATGAGACGCCGGTGATGCTGGTGGCCATCGTGCTGATGCTGCTGCTGGTGACGCTGGTGCAGTGGGGCGGGACCACGCTGTCCCGGCTCACCGATAAGCGCCTCTGAACCCGGCGCCTCGTTTTCGCTCGTTTCCTTCTCAAAGGGAGATCCCCTATGTCTTCTGCTGCCTTTTCCGCCCCTTCTGCCGGGGATTCTGTACCCCGCCACGCGCGGCGTCACATCTTTGCCGGTGCTGCTGCGGCGTCCGTGCTCGGTCTCACCGGATGCGGCCTGGCCGGTGATGACGACCGCACCATCACCATGATCGTCACGGAGTCTGCTCCGTTCCAGGAGCCCACGGAATTGGTCAAGGAGCAGTTGGAGGAGGACGGGTGGACGTTGGAGACGACCTATGTCACCGATATCATCCAGCCGAACCAGGCCGTCGCCCAGGGCGAGTACGACGCGAACTTCTTCCAGCACATCTCATATCTGCGGCAGTTCAACGAGGACAACGACACGGAGGTCACTCCGGCGTTCTCGGTGTATTACGCGCCCAGCGGCATCTTTTCGCTGGAGCATGACAGCGTAGATGAGATTCCAGAGGGCGCGCAGATCGCAATTCCCGTGGATACCTCCAACAACGGCCGTGCGTTGAAGATGTTAGCTGATGAGGGGCTGATCGAGGTCGATGAATCCCAGGATGTCACCGATCTCTCTCAATCAGATATCACGGACAATCCGCGGAATATCGAGTTCATCGAAGTGGATCAGCAGTCCACACCGCAGAGTCTGCCTGATGTAGACGCAGCCTTTGCCTTTGCCCGGTTAGTGGCTGAGGCTGACTATGACGTCGAAGGGACCGCGCTGATCATGGAGGATGATCCGGAGGTCGAGACGCCATACACCGTCGTGGTCGCCGCTCAGCCGGGTTTCGAGGAGACGGAGAAGGCTGAGGTGCTGCAGGAGGCGTTCCAGTCTGAGGAGGTCGAACAGTGGTACGCCGACTACCTCGGAGGAACCGTTGAGTACAGCGACGCATTCACCACGGAGAACATCGAGACGATCTGGGGTGAGTTCGCCGGATGAGTAGGCACCACGCACCTCAGGTGAGACCCTATGGAGCCGGCGCTGCGGCGATCCTGATGTCAGTGAGCCTCGTCGGTTGTGGGCTGTCTGATGCCGCGGGCGGTGAAGATCGCACCATCACGATGATCGTCACGGAGTCTGCTCCGTTTCAGGAGCCCACGGAGCTGGTCAAGGAGCAGTTGGAGGAGGACGGGTGGACGTTGGAGACGACCTATGTCACGGACATCATCCAGCCGAATCAGGTGGTGGAGCAAGGCGAATATGATGTGAACTTCTTTCAGCACTTTGCGTATTTGAGGCAGTTCAATGAGGACAACGGCACTGATGTTGTTCCGACATTCTCTGTGTTCTACGCCCCTAGCGGCGTGTATTCCCTAGAGCATGATTCAGTCGATGACCTGCCTGACGGTGCTGAGATCGCCCTGCCGGTGGATACAGCGAACAACGGAAGGGGGCTAAAGATGCTTGCTGAGGCCGGTCTGCTGGAGATCGACGAATCGAAGGAGATCACTGAGCTGTCCCAGTCGGACATCACAGAGAACCCTCGGAACTTCTCATTTACTGAGGTCGATCAGCAGTCCCTGGCTCAGACCCTTCCCGACGTCGATGCTGCGTTCGTCTTCTCTCGGTTGGTGGCCGAGGCCGGTCATGACGTCGATGACACCGCTCTGCTCGTCGAAGACGGTGAAGAGTATGAGACTCCATACACAGTAGTCGTCGCCGCTCAGCCGGGCTTCGAAGAAACGGAGAAGGCTGAAGTGCTGCAAGAGGCCTACCACTCGGAAGAAGTCCAGCAGTGGTTCGAGGACTACTTAGGTGGTATCAAAGAGCACTCTGACGAGTTCACCACGGAGAACATCGAGACGATCTGGGGTGAGTTCGCCGGATGAGTAGGCACCACGCACCTCAGGTGAGACCCTATGGAGCCGGCGCTGCGGCGATCCTGATGTCAGTGAGCCTCGTCGGTTGTGGGCTGTCTGATGCCGCGGGCGGTGAAGATCGCACCATCACGATGATCGTCACGGAGTCTGCTCCGTTTCAGGAGCCCACGGAGCTGGTCAAGGAGCAGTTGGAGGAGGACGGGTGGACGTTGGAGACGACCTATGTCACGGATATCATCCAGCCGAATCAGGCCGTCGCTCAGGGTGAGTACGACGCGAACTTCTTCCAGAACCTCAGTTATTTGGACCAGTTCAATGATGACCACGGACTCGATGTCGAGACCACGTTCGCGGTCTATGAGGCTCCGGGTGGGATCTACTCCGAGGATTATGACTCGCTAGAGGATCTGCCCTCAGGTGCCCAGATCGCGATCCCCGTCGACACGGCGAACAACGGTCGCGCCCTGAAGCTGCTGGCCGATGCCGGGCTGCTGGAGATCGACGAGTCTGTGGAGGTCTCTGAGCTCTCCCAGGGTGACATCGTGGAGAACCCGCAGAACCTGGAGTTCGTGGAGGTCGATCAGCAGTCAGTGGCCCAGAGCCTCTCCGATGTGGATGCGGCCTTCGCCTTCGTCCGACTGGCCGCGGAGATCGGTCTCGATGCGGATGACGCCGTGGTGCTGGAAGGCGATGATGTGGCGCTGCCATTCACCTGTGTGGTTGCAGCGAACCCTGACTTTCAAGGCACGGAAAAGGCTGAGGCCCTGCAGGAGGCCTTCCAGTCCCAGGAGGTCCAAGACTGGTTCGATGACTATCAGGGCGGAGTGCTGGATACGGCCTTCGACGTCGACATCGACGAGGCTTGGACAGAGGTCCAGGGCTGATGGGCAAGGCCGTCTCGCGCCGAAGCGTGCTGAGCGGAATGTGGGGCGCTGCTGTCGCAGGTGGTCTCGGATTCGGCACAGGAGTAGGAGTGACTGGATGCGGACTCGACGCCTTCGGCGGAAAGGCGCTGCGGCTCATCGTCACGGAGTCCGCACCGTTTCAAGAGCCCACTGAGATCGCCCGTGGAATCCTCGAAGACGACGGCTGGGACGTCTCGGTTACCTATGTCACTGACATCATTCAGCCCAATCACGCTGTCGAGCGAGGCGAGTATGACGTCAATTTCTTCCAGAATCTCAGCTATCTGAAACAGTTCAACGAGGACAACGATCTCGATATCGAGCCGATCCTCTTCATGTTCGAGCAGCCTTCCGGTATCTACTCCTCTGTCTATAACTCACTCGACGATCTTCCCGACGGTGCGCGCGTCGCGCTCCCAGTGGACACCGCGAACAACGGCCGGGGTATCCGTCTGCTGGCTCGCGGAGGGCTGCTGGAGATCGATGACTCTGTGCCCGTGGCCGCGTTGAGTGTCCATGACATCACAGCGAATCCGAAGAATCTGGAATTCATCGAAGTCGATCAGCAGTCTGTGGGGCAGGTCTACACGGATGTGGACGCCGTCTTCGGCTTCGCCCGGCTCCTCGCGGAAGTCGATGTCATGCCGGAAGAGGTGCTCATCATGGAGAGCGCTGAGGAGGCGTTGCCCTTCGCGCTGACGATCAGTGCCAAGCCGGGGTTCCGGGATGAGCATCCGGAGAAGTATGAGGCCCTGCGCACCGCATTCCACGATGAGACGGTGGAGCAGTGGTACGGCGACTATCTCGAGGGAATACTCACCCCGGCGTTCGACCGGGATCTTGACGACGCATGGGAGGACGTGAACAGCCGATGACACAGGCACAGGCACAGGCAGAGACACAGAGCCAGGGAACAGCGAGGCTTCCTGAGGAACTGCTCGGCCAGATCGCCGAGGGGGCCGTGCGCCGTGAGCTGGACCGGGAGCTGCCGTTCGAGGCGGTCCGGTGGCTTGACGAGCACCGCTTCGGCGCACTCCGGGTTCCCGAGGAACACGGTGGCGCGGGAGCTTCAGTGGAGGAGCTGATCGTCGAGGTCATCCGGCTGGCTGAAGCTGATTCCAATGTCGCGCACCTCTACCGCGGGCATTTCGGATTCGTCGATGCGCTGCGCTTCCAGCCGGTGGAGATCCGTGATGAGTGGTACCGCCGGGTGCTCAACGGGGCCACCATCGGCAACGCGTCCACGGAGAAGGGCGGCAACGCACTGGGTGAGCTCAATACCGTCCTTGCTCAGAGGTCTGATGGCAGCTGGCGGTTGGACGGGGAGAAGTTCTACTCCACCGGCACGATCTTCTCCGACTACACCCGGGTCTCCGCCGCCCGCGACGACGGGCCGGGGCGTCGGTTCGCAGTGGTCGCCACCGATGCGGCGGGAGTGACCGTCGAGGACGACTGGGACGGATTCGGCCAGCGGCTCACCGGCACCGGGACCACGCGCTTCGTCGATGCGGACATCGAGCCCATCGGCGTGCTGGACCGTGTCCCCGGCTCCCATGAAGCCGTCCACGAGGCCGCCTTCTTCCAGCTGTATCTGCTTGCGGTGCAGGTCGGTGCGGCCCGCGGCGCCCTGCGGGATGCAGTGGCACTGATCCGGGGGCGGAAGCGGACGTTCAACACTTCGGGCTCCGGCAAACTCTTCCGCGAGGACCCGCTCATCCAGCAGATCGTGGGGAAGATGTCAGCAGGGCTGTTCGCTGCAGAGTCCACCGTCCTGGAAGTGGCCCGTGTCCATGACCGCGCCCTTGAGGCAGGCCGCCTGGCCGGTACCCATGAACCCGGTGCCGGCGCCGATGTCCCCGCCGCGGTCTATGAGAGCGAGATCGCCGTGGAGCGGGCTCATGTGGTGGTGCCGCAGCTGTGTCTCGACGTCGTCGGTGAGCTGTTCCAGACGGTCGGCGCCTCAGCAGTGTCACGGTCAAAGGCTCTGGACCGTCATTGGCGCAACATCCAGACGGTCGCGACGCATAACCCGATCGTCTTCCGCGCCCGTTCATTGGGGGAGTACGAGCTCGACGGCGTGCTTCCGGAAGGGCTCAACGCCATCGGTGATGCACCTGCCCCTTCACCCGGTGGAAGTGAACCGGTCAGCGGCTCGCACGCCTGAGGATCTTCTCCGCCAGCGCGCCGGACGCATCGCGGCCCCGGCCGATATTCGGACGGTGGAAACTGAGGATATCCGGGGCCACGGTGATCCCGGTGACCACGGCGTCCTCAGCTGAATCCACTCCGGGTGTCCGGACGGTGACAGATGCCGCAGCCAGTCCCGGCAGAGCGGTGACGGCGTCGGCAGCCAGCGCGCGCAGCCCCGGGGCGAGCAGATCGGTGACGTCGACGGTGAGCTGCTGTTCTCCGTTGTCGGTGAAGACCAGGCCTTCGGAGGTGTGCTCGAAAGCGGGAGTGCGCAGCAGTGCGGCGATCGCTTCGTCGCCGACGACGAACACTTCGACGTCCATGCTGGACTGCTCGGCCGTCCCCCCGGTGGCTTCGTCGTCGGTGTCCTCCTCACCGGAGTCCTCACCCTCTCCCGCGGGGGCTTCCTCGGCTGTGGAGACCGGGGGAGCGGAGCCCTCTGGCACAGCGACGTCGGCATGGCGCAGGAAACGCTCCAGCAGCTTCTGATCTGCGGCGATGCGGCGGGAATGCTCTGAGACCAACGTCGTCAGCTGTCCCTGCATTCCGCCGATGATGTAACCGGCGAATCGAAACAGCAGGTGCCCGGGCATGACCTCTTCGACCTCGACGTGCCGCTGTGCCAGGGCATCGCGCAGCAGATCCTCGGCTGTGAGGGTGTGATCCGCCTGCGCCGTGGGACCACCTGCCTGCTCAGTTGTCTGTTCAGCAGGATGTTCGGCCAGGACGGCAGAAATGATGCGCACGAGTGGACCCGCGGAAGATGACGCCAGGGCGGTGGGTTCGACTGTGGGTGTCGCGGACTCGGGGGTGGACATGGCTCCCACGATATACCGCTCGGTTCCGGCATCGGCAGATGACGTTGTGCGTCGTCGGGCCGCTGAGCCGGTGTAGGGTGTAAGGGCAACCATCCAGAGCGGCTGAGAGACCTGGCTCGTCGACGCCGCAGCAACCCACAGGATGTCTTCCGTAGGTGGGTGCTACCGCCAGGACCGATGGAGGTCCTCCTGGGAGCGGTGCCAAAAGGGCACCTGTCTGTCCTCGGGTGCCCTGCATCGGCTGAGCTCTGCAGGAGGAGACATGACCCAGACGCAGCCCCAGCCGTCATCCCAGCCCCCGCACACCCCTCAAGGCGGGCGGGAGATCCTGTTCAACGCCTTCGATATGAACTGCGTGGTCCACCAGTCCCCGGGGTTGTGGCGCCACCCGGAGGATCGGGCGCGTGACTACAACACCATCGGCTACTGGACTTCCCTCGCCCAGACCCTGGAGCGTGGCCTCTTCGACGGCCTGTTCATCGCCGATGTGCTCGGCCCCTACGACGTGTTCGCCGCTGGCCCAGAGGCTGCACTGCGGTCCGGCGCGCAGATTCCGGTGAACGATCCGTTCCTGCTGATCTCCGCGATGGCGGCGGTCACACAGAACCTCGGGTTCGGAGTCACCGCGGGCACCGCCTATGAGCACCCGTACCCGTTCGCCCGGCGGCTGGGCACTCTGGACCACCTCACCGGAGGCCGGGTTGGTTGGAACGTGGTGACCGGCTATCTGCCGGCGGCCGCGCAGAACATGGGCCAGGACGATCAGATGGAGCACGATCGCCGCTACGACCACGCTGATGAGTACATGGACGTGGTCTATAAGCTGCTGGAGGCCTCCTGGGAGGACGACGCCGTCGTCGCCGACCGTGAGCGTGGTGTGTTCACCGATCCGTCGAAGGTCCACCGCATCGAGCACGAAGGTGAGTTCTTCAAGACTCCGGGTATCTCCGTGGTGGAGCCGAGCCCGCAGCGGATGCCCGTGGTCTACCAGGCTGGGGCGTCCACCCGCGGCCGCGCCTTTGCGGGGAAGCACGCCGAGGCGGTGTTCATCAACCCGCCGACGAAGGAACTGGCGAAGGCCTCGGTGCAGAAGATCCGTCAGGCCGCAGTGGAGGCCGGGCGCGATCCCTATGACGTGCGGATCTTCGCGATGCAGACTGTGGTCACCGGGCCCGACGAGGCGGCCGCGCAGGCCAAGTACGATGAACTCGCCCAGTACGTGGACCCGGAGGGCGGTCTGGTGCTGATGTCCGGATGGATGGGGATCGACCTCTCGACGTTCGATCTGGACCAGCCGATCGGTGATGTGGAGTCCAACGCGATCCGCTCCACAGTGGAGACGTTCCAGAAGGCCTCAGGCCGTGAGGATGAGACGTGGACGGTGCGGCAGCTGGCCGAGTGGGTCGGCGTCGGCGGGTTCGGTCCGGTCATCGTCGGTGATGGCCCGACGGCGGCGCGCCGTCTGGCCGAATGGCAGGATGAGACCGACGTGGACGGCTTCAACTTGGCTTACCACATCACTCCGGGCACCTTTGAGGACATCGTGGAGTACGTCGTCCCGGAGCTGCAGCAGCTGGGCCGGTACAAGTCGGACTACACACCGGGAACCCTGCGGCAGAAGCTTTTCGGCCGTGGCGATCACCTGCCGGAGAACCACTACGCGGCACAGTTCCAGCTGCGCCGTCGCTGAGCGGTCACTGGCCCATCGCCTGCATCACCCCATCGATGAGTGGGAAGGTGTCAGAGCCGTGAGAAGCGAGTGGGGGACGGGCGCCGCGGTGCCGTCGGCGATTCGGTCGGCTATCCGCTCAGCCGCTCCTGCCGTACCACCGGGCAGCCCGACCCCTGAGATCGGCACTCCGCCGGACAGCTCGGCGGCAACGGCGGATTCGATGGCGATTCCGGCTTCCGTATGACCCAGAGAGGCCAGCCCCATTGCGAGCGAGAGGATCGTCGCGAAGGGGCTGGCCCATCCGCGGCCAGCAATATCCGGAGCCGACCCGTGGACGCCCTCGACCATGGAGGGGGCGGTGCCTTCCAGGTTGAGGTTCGCGCTCGCTGAGAGACCGATCCCGCCCTGCACCATCGCACCGAGGTCAGTAAGGATGTCGCCGAAGAGGTTGTCGGTCAGGACGACATCGAAGCGCCCGGGATCATAGGGCAGGTGCAGGCACATGGCGTCGGCATTCACCTGGTCGATGTCGACGTCGTTGAAATGCCGAGCCTCGTCCTGCAGGACTCGCCACCACAGGTCACCGGCCGCGGTCAGGATGTTCGTCTTATGGCAGAGCGTCAGGTGGCCCCTGCGTCGGCTCGCCAGACCGAGTGCATAGCGGGTGGCTCGTCTGATGACCGGCTCAGTGTTCACCGACTCCTGGAGGGCTACCTCGTGACCGGTGCCTCTGTGTGTGGTGGATCCGCCCCCGGTGTACGCTCCTTCGAGGTTCTCGCGGATGAAGACGAGATCGCAGTTCTCTGCGTTCACGCCTCGGACCGGCGACTCGACGCCGGAATAGAGACGGACGGGGCGTACGTTGACGGCCTGGTCGAATGCCGTGCGCATCGCCAGGATGATCCCTCGTTCGAGGATTCCCGGTGCCACGCGCGGATCACCGAGGGCTCCGAACAGTATGAGCTGGCTGGAGAGTAGCTCTTCGCGCAGCGCGTCGTCGAAGAGGCGGCCGGTCTTCAGGTAGACATCGGCGTCATAGTCGACATGGCGCGGACGCAGCCCGACACCGAGGGGTGTCCGCGCGGACACAGCCTCCATCACATCCTCTGCGGCTGAGATGACTTCGGGTCCGATGCCGTCGCCGGCCAGAACGGCGATGTCTATCGAAGGCCGACGTTCACAGGATGGCTGGTCCTCGGACTTCTCACCGTTAGGCGGCGGGGCGGAGTCGGCAGTCATGGGAGTCTCCTGAGCTCACATCACGATGTGATGTCGAACTGGTCGGACAAGTTGTACTATGTGAATCAGATTACATTCAGTTGTCGGTGTGGCACCAGGAGGTTCGACGTGATGGATGCAGGACGTTTCCCCTCAGCCCTTTTCGAGGAGGTCCCGGCGGGGTTGCCCGTCGGCCCGGCGTGGGTCACACCATCGATCTCTTCGCCGGTCGTAGATGCGTGGACCGGAGAAGATCTCGCGCAGGTCCCTGTCGCCGATGTGGCGACGGCGCAGTCGGCCCTGACTCATGCTGCACAGCTGTGCATGGCGTTCGCGAAGATCTCTTCGGCTGTGAAGAAGCAGGTGGTGTCGGATTGCGTCGAAGGACTACGTCGGAATCGTCACCTGCTGGAGGACCTGCTCATCCTGGAGACCGGGAAGCCGCGCCGTGATTGCCGGACCGAGGTGGCGCGGACGATCAGCTGCTGGGAGGCTTCGGTAGAGGAGGTGGGGCGCAATCTCGGCGAGCTGGTGCCGGTGGATCTCCAACCTGGCGGTGAGGGAATGACAGCGTGGTATCGCCGCAGGCCGTTGGGTGCGGTCGTCGCCATCGCAGGCTTCAACTATCCGTTGCTGTTGGCCAGTCATAAGATCGCACCCGCCCTGGCCGTCGGAGCCCCCTTCATCCTCAAACCTGCGCCCGCCACGCCGCTCTCTGCTCTGTGGCTCGTTTCTCTAGTCCGGAGGAGCCTGCGCTCAGCAGGGCTCGATGAGAGCATCGCTCAGTGCCTTACAGGAGGTGCTGAGGTCGGCAATGCGCTCGTCAGCGATGAACGTGCCGCTGTGGTCAGCTTCACTGGGTCCGCTGCTGTCGGGCACGCGATCGCCAAGGCGGCGGCGCCAAGACGTACCGTTCTCGAGCTCGGGTCCAATGCCGCACTCATTGTGACCGGCTCGGCGAATCTCGACGACGCCGTCGACGCTGTCGTCAGAGGTGCCTTCTACGCCAACGGTCAGGCATGCATCTCCATCCAGCGGATAATCGTCACAGCAGATGTCGCCGAGGACTTCGAAGATCGGTTGAGTGAAGCTGTTCAGCGGTTAGCCGTGGGTGATCCCTGGGACGAAGAGACACAGGTGGCGGCGCTCATCGATTCTGCGGCAGGTCAAAGGGTGCAGGAGACGCTTCAGTCCGCCCGAAATGCAGGTGCTCGAACAGTGGCTCGTCGTGAGGCGCCAGAAGCGGTGAATGCTCGACATGCTGGTGGAGCATTGATCATGCCGGAGCTGCTGGCTGATGTCTCGGATGATGAGGCGCTGTGGAATGAGGAGATCTTCGCGCCGATCGCGGCAGTGCGGAGAGTGGGCGATCTCGACGAAGCTTTCCAGGTAGCAAATGATTCGCGCTACGGCCTGCAGGCCTCCATCTATACGGCGGATCTCGGCGAGGCATTGCGTGCAGCCGAGGAGCTCGAGGTGGGGGGAGTCGTCGTCAATCAGATTCCCGGTTTCCGTTCCGATGTGATGCCCTACGGAGGAGTCAGAGATTCCGGTGTGGGGCGTGAAGGCCCGCGATGGGCGATGGAGGAGTACACCGTGACCCGCATGGTCATGATGCGGATGCCCTCGGGCGCAGAGCAGGTGGGGGAGCGCTGATGGTGCAGTACAGTCGACTGTTCTCGGTGCAGGGTCAGCGTGCCTGTGTCATCGGTGCGGGGTCCGGCATCGGACGAGAAATCGCCCAAGGGCTGGCCGCCTGGGGAGCTGATGTGGTCTGTGCGGACCGCGATGTGGACGCGGCCCGGGAGACCTCATCGCTGTGCCGTGCCCAGCGGCCCCTGAGTGCGGCCGAATACATCGACGTCACCGATCCGGAGCAGGTCCGTGAAGCACCGGAGCGTTTCGGCCACCCGCAGATCTTGGTGCATACCGCCGCGATGAACGTCAGGCGCCGCATCCTGGATTATAGGGATGACGAACTCGAGAAGGTGACTTCCCTCAACCTGACCGGGACTTTCCGGGTGCTTCAGGCGTTCGGTGGGTCGATGGTGGAGCGTGGCCGTGGCTCGATGGTCTTCTTGTCCTCGATCCGCGCGCGTGTCGTGGAACCTGGTCAGGGTGTATACGGTGCGACAAAGGCTGGACTGGAGTCTCTCGTGCGTTCTGCCGCCAGCGAGTTCTCAACCCGCGGAGTCCGCGTCAACGCCATCGCCCCGGGAGTGGTCACTACACCCCTGACGCAGCAGGTGCAGAGCGATCCCGGCTGGTTCCGGAACTATGCGGCCCAGTCTGCCCTGGGCCGGTGGGCTGAGCCGAGTGAGCTGGTCGGAGCGGCCGTCTACCTGGCCTCGGATGCGGCGAGCTATGTCACCGGTTCCGTACTGGCTGTCGACGGAGGATGGACCGCCATCGACGGGGGGACCTCAGAGCTGCATACTCCCTGAGAGGAGTGCGGCGTCGAGCGAAGCCCAATCAGGAGCCGCGGAGGCCGGTCGAACCTGCTCCCACCATGCCATCAGTCTCAGGACATCGGCATCGGAGGCCATCGGCCCGGCGATTTGCATGCCGATCCACCGTCCGTCAGCACTCTTGCCGACATTGACCGTACCAGCGGGCTGCCCCGACATATTGAACGGCAGGGTGTAGGAGATATGTGCCATGGGTTCTTCGGGATGCGGATGCGGCATGGGATTCTCCGCAGCGAAGGCCAACTGCGGCGTGACCGGCGACAGGAGGACATCGACGTGCCGGGTCAAAGCCCGTGCGCGGGCTGCGAGTTCTCCCAGAGCCTCGTAATCGCCAACAGCCTGTGCCGCGGAGCGTGACTGTGCTTTTCTGCACCAGGCCAGGATGTAGTCGAGGACTTCGCCCTGCTGGGGTTCCCTCGGCAGGTTGAGGAGCGAATTCAGCGAGCGTGCCCGCCAGAAGTCGTCGATCCGTCGGAGAAGGCTCTCGGTAGTGATGGCAGGCACCTCCACCACGCGGGCGCCGTATGAGGCGAAGATCTCCGCAGCGGCGCTCACCGCCGCACGCACTTCATCGTCGAGCTCAAGACCCGGGCCACCATCCATCTGCAGGCCGACGACCATCCCTTCGGGGGATGAGGCCCGGGTGGTGAAATCGAGAGGTGGGTAGGGGTGACTGGAGTGATCACGGTCATCCCATCGGGCTGCAACCGACATGAGCGGAAACAGGTCGACGGCTCGGCGTGCCATAGGGCCGGCCGCGCGTCCGGTGTAGGGGTGATCCAGAGGAAGGAGCCCTGCTGAGGGTTTCAGCGTGGCGAGCCCGTTCCAGGTACCCGGCAGCCGGATCGATCCGCCGATGTCAGTGCCGATGTGCACGGGTCCGTGACCTGCGGCCGCCGTCACTGCGGCTCCCGAGGAGGAACCTCCGGTGGTGAGCTGAGGGTTCCACGGACTTCGGGAGATGCCGTGACGCGAGCTTACCCCGGAGGAGAGCATGCCCCAGTCGGGCATGACGGTAGATCCCACGATCACCGCCCCTGCCTCGTGCAGTCTCTCAACGATCGGTGCATCACGCTCCGGGGAGGGTGGATCTGGGAGTGCTGTTCCGGAGGGCATGGTGACTCCACGTCGCCCCAGGTTCTCCTTGACGGTGACGGGGACACCGTCAAGGGGTCCGAGAGGACGCCCCTGCTCCCACCTGCGGTCGGACTCCTCGGCTGCATGTTGAGCCTCATCAAGGGTGATGGCGTGATATCCGTTGAAGCCTGTATCGCGGTGGATACGTGCGGCGACGCTTTCCAGTGCATCACTAGGAGTGATCTGGTGCTCACGGAACGCTGCCTGCAGCTGCGCGACACTGAGGTCGCTTGGCGAGGAGTGAGAAGGCAAGAGAATCCTTTCTGGAGTCATGTGCTGGCCCATTGGTGAGGCGTACGGCGACCGTTCGGTCGCCCTGTCATCACGAGGTGCGTCGGGATGCGAGAACGCGGTCCAGCGACGGAGTGGCCTCCAATAATGTCCTTGTGTAGTCGTCCTGAGGAGACTCGTAGATGCTGCGGGTCTCCCCGCTCTCGACGATCTGCCCGTGACGCATCACGATGACGCGGTCACACAGGTAGCGGACGACGGAGAGATCGTGGGAGACCATCACCAGTGTCAGACCGCGTTCGTCCACCAGGTGCTGGATCAAATCCAGCACTTGGGCTTGGACGCTCACGTCGAGGGCGCTGACCGGCTCGTCAGCCACCAAGACGTCCGGGTCAGTGATCAGAGCTCGAGCGATCGAGATCCTCTGGCGCTGTCCGCCGGAGAACTGATGGGGAAACCGCTGCGCGGCCTCGGCGGGGATTCCCACGGCTTCGAGGCTTTCGGCCACGAGTTCTCGACGCCGGGGAGCTCGGGGAGCATCGCGGTGTCCGATCAGAGGTTCCTCGACGATCTGCTGGACAGACATCCGAGGGTCCAGTGACCCCATCGGGTCTTGGAAGACGATCTGCAGTCTTTCCCGCAGCGGCCGGAGCGAGCGACGTCCGGCGCGCGTGACATCGACGCCGCACACCTCGGCAGTCCCTGAGGAAGGTTGGTCCAGGCCCGCAAGGATCTTCAGCAGGGTGGTCTTCCCGGATCCGGATTCGCCGACGATGCCGAGACGTTCCCCTTCAGTGACTGTCATCGACACGTCATTCAGTGCGTTCACGGTCCGGCGCCGTGAGCGGAAGCGTCGATGGAGTCCGTCGATCCGTATCAGCGACTGTCCGCTCCCGCGTGTTTCTCGGTCCCGTGACGGAGGTTCAAGGCGAGAGGCCGCGAGCAGCTTTTTGGTGTAGTCATGCTGGGGATCAGAGAGAACGTCGACCACCGGTCCGGCTTCGACGATCCTGCCGTGCTCCATAACGAGGATGCGGTCACAGGTGTCGGCGACGACGGCCAGGTCGTGTGAGACGAACAGCAGGCTCGTCCCGCGTGTCCGGACAGCTTCGTCGAGGAGGTCGAGGACTTGGCGCTGAACGGTGACGTCCAAGGCCGTGGTCGGTTCATCGCAGATGAGCAGATCGGGATCGTTCGCAAAGGCCATCGCCAGCATGACACGCTGACGCTGTCCCCCGGAGAGCTGGTGCGGGTATGCCTGGGCGGTCTGTGCGGGGTCCGGAAGATGGACTGAGTGGAGCAACTCCTGAACCCGGTCGGAGACCTCACGGCGTGAGGAGAGCGTGCGGTGGTGGTACAGCACCTCGCCGACCTGCTTGCCCACCTGCATCAGCGGGTTCAGGGCTGTCATGGGCTCTTGGAACACCATTGAGATACGACGGCCCCGAAGCTTGCACATGTCACGCTCCGGTGCGGTCAGCACGTTCGTCGCTCCGTCGCGGAAGAAGACAGAGCCGCTGGGCTTGAGCTCATCGGGAAGGAGCCCGATCAGCGACAGTGCGGTGAGTGACTTCCCGGATCCGGATTCGCCGATCAGTCCGACACGTTCACCCGGACGAATGACGAGATCGAGAGGATGGACCAGATCTGCCGAGTCGGACGATATGCGCAGTCCCTCGACGTCGACGAGCGGGATCTCCGGGGACTCAGGAGTCTGTGCGGCCATCAGCGTTTCCTCATTTTCGGGTCCAGGACGTCACGAAGTCCGTCACCGAGCAGGTTGAATCCGAGGACGGCCACGGCGATGGCCAGACCGGGCCAGATTGCTAGATGAGGAGCGACAGCCAGGTAGTCTTGCGCGCCTTGGAGCATCCGGCCCCAGGAGGGTTCGGGTGGGGGAGTCCCGAGTCCCAGGAAACTCAGTGCGGCCTCGGCGAGGATTGCCAGCGCGAAGGTCACGGAGGCCTGGATGACCACCAAACCGAAGATATTCGGCAGGACATGACGCCGGGCGATGCGCATCTCAGGCTGTGAGGCGCTGCGGGCAGCCAGAATGAAGTCTGAGGACATCACCTGCAGGGTTCCGGCCCGCGCGACTCTGGCGAATCCTGGGCCTGCTGCAAGCCCGATCGCAATCATGGCTGCCAGTGTGCTGGCTCCCATCACGGCACTTGCCATGATGGCGAGTAACAGCGCGGGAAACGCCAGCATCATATCTGCGCTGCGCATGATGAATTCTTCGGTCCAGCCGCGACGCATGGCGGCCAGTATTCCCAGCGGTGTGCCGATGACGGCGGCGATCAGGACCGCCACGCAACCGACGAGCAGCGTTACCTGGGCTCCGGCCATCAGTGTGGAGAGCACGTCGCGGCCGTAGCGATCCGTGCCGAGTAGGTGCTGAGCGCTGGAGCCGCTGAGACGGTCGGCGGGGTCGGCCTGCAGGGGATCGTACGGGGTCCATATGAGCGACAACAGAGCGACGGCTACGATTCCGAGAACGATGATCAGGCCGATCGTGCCCGTCAGCGGCATTCGCCGGAGAAAGCGGCGCAGCCGCGAGGCGAGGCGTGTGGGGGCTGGTGCTGCCGTCTGCCTGATCGGCGCGGTGTGGTCACTGCTCATGGAGTTCTCACCTCGTGGCGGCTGTCCGCGGGTCCAGGACGACATAGAGAAGGTCGACGACGAAGTTGATGGTCAGAGTGATCAGTGCCAGGAGCATCACGATCGACTGGACGGTCAGGTGATCTCGGTTGGCGACTGCGTCCAAGAGCTCGGAGCCGATGCCGGGTATGACGAACACCTGTTCGATGACGACGGCTCCGGTGACCAGCGTGGTGAGCTGGATACCGGAGACGGTGAGGGCAGGAAGTGCGGCGTTGCGCAGACCATGGCGCACCAAGGCCTGGAACCGGCTCAGACCTTTGGCGCGTGCGGTGCGCATCCAGTCGTCGCCGAGTATCTCGAGGACCGCAGTGCGCACGTACCGGGTCATAATGGCCGCCTGGACCGCCGCCAATGCGACGACCGGCAGGATCAGGTGTCGGAGGAACTCGAGCGGATCGTACGTCGGTGGCATCCAGCTGTTGGCGGGAAGCCAGCCGAGAGCCAGGGCGAAGACCGCCACCAGGAGCATTCCGGCCAGGAAGTTCGGAATGGCGATGCCGAACTGTGTGCTCGCACTGATCGCGATGCCGTCGGGCCTGTTGTGGCGGACTGCGGCCCAGGAACCCAGGGGTATTGCAATGAACAGCGCCAGGACCATGGCGCAGCTGACCAGGATGAGACTGACGCTCAGGCGGTCCAATACGACGGGACTGATGTCTTGTCCAGTGATGAACGAGACGCCGAAGTCACCGAACGGGATCCCTGAGATCCACTCCCAGTATTGAACGATAAGAGGGCGGTCCAATCCGAATTCAGCGCGAGTCTGGGCCAGGGCCTCTTCCGTCGCACCCGTACCGAGGACCACTTCCGCAGGGTCACCTGGGAGAATGCGCATGAACGCGAAGATCAGCACAGAGGTGATGAAAAGGGTGACGAGGAAACGTGCGATGCGCCCGGCGACTGCGCGGATCATGGTGTGCCTCCGAGCGTCACTCCGGCGAGGCGCAGCTCGTCAGTGGGCCGGTCGGCTGGCAATCCGCTGAGCTGCCTGTCACGCACGACGATGTTGGGGAAGATGAACAGCGTGTCGGCGGCTGCTTGGTCGACGATGCGTGCCACAGCCTGCTCCATCAGCTCATCCCGGTCCTCTGGTGAGCTTCGGTCGGCTTCGGTGAGAAGCTCTTGGGTCTGCTCGTCGTCGAAGCCGAGGTAATACTCCGGGTTGCCGAAGAGAACCGGAATGTCTCGAGCCTCAGAATGGACGATGATGCTCATCTGATAGTCATGCCTGGTGAACACCTCATCGAGCCAGAGGGCAGGGAACTCGACTGATTCGATCCGTACGTCGATTCCGACCTCGTGGAGTTGGGAGACGAGAATTTCGCTGATCTGCTGAGCATACGGGCGAGTGGGGACTTTGAAGGTGATCTGCAGCTTCTCCTGGCCTGCCTCCCGTAGCAGCTCACGAGCCTTATCAGGATCGTAGGGGTAGGCGGAGGACTCGACGAACCACGGATCTGTGGGTGGGGTGGGGGAGCCGCCGGTGTCGGTGCCGAAACCTCCCCACGCTGTGTCGATGATCGCCTGACGGTCCACCGCGTACATCACAGCACGTCTGACGCGCACGTCGTCGAAAGGGGCGGCGCGGTTGTTCATCGAGAGCAGTATCTGGCCGCTGGTCGTCCCGGTCTCGATCTCCAGGTCGGAATTTCGCTCCAGGACTGTGGTCAGCTCAGGGGACTGCATATCGTAGACCGCGTTGACGTCACCGGCCTGCAGCGCATTGGTGCTGGCGGTGGCGTCGTTGAAGTACTGGATGGTCACCGACGCGCTCCCAGGCCCCTCGCCCCAGTAGTCGCCGTTCGCCAGGAACCTGAGCGACTGGCCTGGGGACCACCTATCAACGAGGAAGGGGCCTGTCCCCACAGGTGCGGATGAGAGGTCGTCCACACCGTCCTCGGTCATCATGGCACCGATGAGAGTCCCCATGGACCAGAGCCAGGCATTGCTCGGTTCGGAGAGCTCGACGCGAAGGGTGTGGTCATCCTCAGCGACGGCTGACTCAACGATGTCCATACCGGCGGCCAACCCATTGGTCCACGCATCAGATTGGACTCGTTCGATGCTGAAGACTGCGCTGTCCGCGTTGAAGGGGGAGCCGTTCGAGAACCTGACGTTTCGACGCAGCTCGAAGGTGTAGGTCTTCCGGTCTTCGGAGATCTCCCAGTCCGTGGCCAGAAGCGGCGTCGGTTCGCCGGAATCATCGATCCGGACGAGCCCCTCGAAGACGTTGCTCATGAGCACCAGAGGGATGGCGACGCCGTCAGTCCGTGTGAAGTCCAAGCTGGAAGGAGGTGCCGTCAGTGCGAGCGTGATCGAGCCATCGATCGCCTCAGCAGGATCTGCGATCGCAGTGTGGCCAGCGCGGCAGCCGGAGAGCAGAAGTGGGGCGCTGAGTCCAGCCAGGAGCACATTGCGCCGCGAGACTTTCTGCATTTCGGAGCGACGATGTGTCATAGCCACCTCTCTCGACGATGCAGAGCAGTTTCTTCGGTGTGACCCATCTAACAGCTTTCACGAGGGAATGGCAAGACTGGTCGGACCAGTTGCGACTTGGCGACCTTTGAGCGGCTTGGGCCCGTCATGGTGTTTCGTGATTCAGGGGGCTTTCTTAGCGCGCCCGTGAGCGCGGTCCACCCGTCGGCACGCCATGGCGAACAGGGCGCCTGACATGTTGTGCCAGATAGAGAAGAGTGCCGCGGGCAGCGCTGCCACCGGATTCATATACTGGGCGGCCAGTCCCGCGGCAAGCCCGGAGTTCTGCATGCCGACTTCCACTGCCATGGTTCGACGGACGTTGTATGGCTGACGAGTCATTGCAGCGACGACGTACCCCAGAGACATCCCCACGAGATTATGGAGAAAGACGGCGGCGATGACGAGGGCCCCTGCTGAGATGACGAACTCAGCGCTCCCGGCGACGACGATGGCGACGATCAGTGCGATGACTGATACTGACAGCCAGGGGAGGCTCGGCAAGAGTCTCGAGACGAGCGTCGGGATGAAGTGCCGGAGTATGAGTCCTGCGAGCACGGGGATCAGGACGATCTTGGCGATGTCCCATGCCATGCTTCCTGCATCGACGGGAAGGTAGTGGCCAGCCAGCCATAGGGAAAGCAGAGGCATCGCGATTGGAGCTAGAAGTGTGGAGACTGAGGTCATAGTCACTGAGAGTGCGACGTCGCCCTTGGCCAGGTAGGCGACGACATTCGAGGCAGTGCCGCCTGGGGCGCAGCCGACGAGGATGACGCCAGCCGCCAGTTCCGGTGGAAGTTTCAGAGCCCAAGTGACGAGTACTGCAGCAGTGGGCATGATGATGAACTGTGCGGCGATGCCGAGAAGGACCGGCAGTGGTCTTCTGGCGACGAGGCCGAAGTCGATAGGGCGCAGAGTCAGGCCCATAGTAAACATTACGAAGCCGAGCATTGCTGGGACGAATGACGCTATGGCTCCGAAGCTCTCGGTGAAAAAGAATCCACAGGTTCCGCCAGCCAGAATGAGCAGAGGGAAGATGAGGACTGCTCGGTAGCCAGCTCGCTCCTCGCGGCGCAGAAGGCGGCTTGTCTCGTCGGGTTGAGCGGAGTCGTTCACGATGCTCCCTAGGAGGTGGCGATGGGGTTGTGGAGCTGTCACAAAATAATGTGATACATCTAACACCCTTCGTTGGATGAGGGCAAGACTGGTCGGACCAGTTGCGGACTCCCTTCCAGCGGGCAGAATGGTAGTGCTTCGCTATTTCGGTGGAGCTCAGTTTCCAGGGAAGGTGAAGGCGACATGGCCTCGAGCATCACATTTCGCCCGGCCGTCGGTGTCCGGACTTACGAGCGCATCGTCGACCAGGTAGAGGAGGCGCTCACGGCGAAGCAGCTTTCCCCGGGTGACCATCTGCCGAGTGAGCGCATGCTGATGGAACAGTTCGATGTCAGTCGCTCGACCGTGCGGGAGGCACTGAGAGTCCTGGAATCGCGCGGATTGGTCGAGCTTCGACACGGAGGGCGGTCCGGGCCCCGTCTGCTTGAGCCCTCGCCGAAGCTCTTGGAGCGGGACATTACGAGCATGGTGCGTCTGGGGCGCAGTGGCTTCGGAGATCTCATCCAGCTTCGTATGGCCCTCGACGGTACTGCTTGCGCGGTCGCCGCACATTGTGCCACTGACGAAGACGTTGAAGACCTGCGTGGCCGGTTGGAGGCTATGGAGGCTGCAGTGGACGGAGCCGACGTCGAGTTCGCGCGGGCTGACGCCGCGCTTCACGAACGCATTTGGGCCATCACGGGAAATGACCTTCTTGTCGCTACAGGTCAGGCAGTGACGGAGTCGATCGTCCAGCTGATCGCTGTTGACCTGGGGAGTGAAGGGCGCACTCAAGGGGGAGGGCCGATCCCTGAGGGCGTCATGCCTGAAGGTCAGGACGGTGCGCAGGACTCTCTGCGCCGGGACCGTATTCTCGTCGACCTCATCGCTGAGGGGGACGGTGCTGGCGCGGGGTCATGGATCCGGCGTTGCTTGTGGGAGCGCTTCGAAGGACTCCTGGAGCCTGATGAGGCCCGAACCCTCAGGTCACTCGTGAGCTGACAACGGGGCCTCAGCTGCCGGAGGCCGGACGTCCGCCCTCATCGGCCCAGTCACTCTCCGAATCCGCGCCGCCCAGGCCGGGGTCCGAGATGGTGTCGGCCTTGGCCGCCGGAGCCGGGCGCTCGTCGGAGTCCGAGCCCGGGCCGGTTGCTGAGGAGAGCCGTTCCTTGGCGTCGTCGGCCGCTTCGGAGACCTTCTTCTCGGCGCTTTGCGCCGCAGCAGAGACGGCGTCCTTGGCCTGATCGGCGACGTCGTGGGCGACCCGGTTCGCCTGATCGCCCACCTTGTGCACGGTCTCCTGGACCTTCGGGTCGTTCCAGGTCTCGCGGGCGGTGTCCTTGATCTTGTCGAGTCCCTGCTGGCCCTGTTTCGCGCCGACCACATAGCCGACGGCGGCGCCTGCGGTGAAGGTGAGTAGTCTGAGCAGCTTCATAGTGCGTCGGCTCCTCCAGTTCTGTGATGCGCAGCGTCTCTGCGCATGGGTGCTCCATGGGTGTTGATCGGTCGCCCCTGGTCAGGGCCACCCTCCCTACGAATCTAGTCGGCTCTTCCCGCAATGTCACCAGCACGGCTCCTGATGAGTGGTGGCGTGGATGTCATCGGTCAGGATTAGGATTGCTTTGACCGAGGTCACATTCAGGAGGTCGTATGAGTCAGAACCAGCAGCACGTCGGGCAGCGTGATCCACGGATCAGCGATGCGGCGATCGAGCGCGGACGCCGAGCCTACGAGCTCGACAGATCCCATGTGTTCCATTCCTGGAGCGCTCAGCGCAAGCTAGACCCGATGACCATCATCGACGCCGACGGCTCCTGGGTCTGGGACGGTGAGGGCCGCCCGATGCTGGACTTCAGCGGGCAGTTGGTCTACACGAACGTGGGGCATAAGCACCCGCGCGTGGTCCAGGCCATCCAGGAGCAGGCGGCCACGTTGCCGACCATCGCTCCGCAGCACGTCAACGATGCCCGTTCCGAGGCGGCCCGGCTGATCACCGAACGCCTGCCCGAATCGATCCAGCACGTCTTCTTTACCAATGCCGGCGCGGAGTCGAACGATCACGCGGTGCGGATGGCCCGGCTGCACACTGGCCGCCACAAGGTACTCTCCACCTACCTCTCCTACCACGGGGCCACCCGGCTGACCGCCAACCTTACGGGCTCGCTGCGCCGGGTGGGCTCGGATCAGGCCGTCGACGGCGTTGTTCATTTCCAGCCGGCCTATACCTACCGCTCAGCCTTCGGCTCGGAGAACGATGAGCAGGAGTCGGAGCGTGCACTGGCCCACCTGCGCGACACCATTGAGATGGAGGGTGCCTCCACAGTGGCCGCGGTCATCCTTGAGGCCGTACCCGGCACGGCGGGGATCTTCATGCCCCCGCCCGGTTATATGGCGGGGGTGGAGAAGCTCTGCCGCGAATACGGCATCGTGCTCATCATCGATGAGGTCATGGTCGGCTTCGGCCGGGTCGGGGAATGGTTCGGTCACCAGCTGGCCGGGATCACCCCGGATATCGTCACCTTCGCCAAGGGTGTGAACTCCGGCTACGTCCCGCTGGGCGGTGTCGCCATGAGCGATGAGATCTACGAGAGCTTCGCCGAGACGCCGTATCCCGGTGGCCTCACCTACTCCGGGCACCCGCTGGCCTGTGCGGCCGCAGTGGCGGCGATCAATGCCATGGAGGAGGAGTCCCTGGTGGACAACGCCCGGCGCATTGGCGAGGAGATCATCGGGCCGCGCCTGCGGGAGATCGCAGAGAAACATCCGGGCGTGGGTGAGACCCGGGGCGCTGGAGCGTTCTGGGCGGTGGAGCTGGTCAAGGACCAGCGGACCCGTGAGCGTTTGGCCCCGATGGGCCAGGCGGCACCGGTGATGGGCAAGATGATGGCGGAAGCCAAGAGCCGCGGCCTGCTGCTGTTCACCGCCGAGAACCGGTTCCACCTCTGCCCGCCGCTGAATATCTCCGATGATGACCTGCGCTTCGGCCTCGACGTGCTGGACGAGGTGCTCGCACTTGCTGACGAGGAGGTCGCGGCGGGCTGACGAGATCTGCGTCCAGCGTGTCTGACTTGCTCAGTCTGTGTTGTCGGAGGAGAGGCTGCGCAGTCGTAAAGCGATGTAGAGCGCAGTGAGTCGCGGGCCTTCGGTGATCGGGCCTCCGAGCAGATGTTCCAGCCTGCTGAGCCGATGGTAGAGCGTCGGGCGGCTGATACTCAGGAGTTCGGCGAGTTCTGTCTTTGAGCAGCGAGTTTCGACGAGGCCGCGGACGAGTTCTATGGTCGGACCGTACTCTGCGTCAGGGATCTTCTCTACCTGCCAGTCGGCGAAGGACTGTGCGATCGGATCGTCGGCGATCCACGCGAGAAAGGCATCGAGCCCGACGTCCTGGGGGCTCCAGCAGTCAGACGAGTCCTCTCTCTGGGGCGTTGTCGTCCATCGGTCCCGGCGTCTTCGGAGCGCTGTGATGCTCTCAGCGACATCGAGTGCTGTGCCGAGTTCTAGCACGCTCGCGCTGAGCCCTGGACGGGGATGACCCATGCCTACGGTGAACTGGGGGATGGCGCGCGACCGGTGCGAGGAAGCGGTCAGTTCACGTGTCCGTGCCACGAGGCGCCGTACTCGGTCGGGCAGGTCGTGGCCATCTGGGCCGGATACGATTCCGGCCAGATCCCCATCCTCCCATCCGCCGATCAGAGCGGGACAATGCAGCGTGGTGGCTGCCTCGCGGAGGGTGTGGGCTAACAGCCGTCGGCTCCTATCGTGTTCATCGGCACTTCCGTGAGGGAAGCGGCAGATGAAGGCGAGGTACGCCGCGCCGTCTGTCAGGCCGAGGGACCTGGCCTTAGCTTGCGCTGAGGCGCTCGGGTCACTGCGATGCAACTGCCGTAGCACCCCGGAGGCTGCGGCAAACTGCGGGTCGATAAGTGCTTCGTAGCTTTGGGCGGTTCCTGGTTCGCGCTGGATGAGCGCGCGATGAATATGCTCGGTCATCTCAACGAACCTGACGAAGCGGCCGAAGAGAATCACCGGCAGGGCCGTGTCGGTCGTCCCGGTAGGGACGGCTGCGACATCGCGCAGAGCGGCGAGGAGACGGGGACGGTCGGCAAACACCTCCACGGCGAGTGCGGCGGCACCGACCTCCGCGAGCTCGCGGAGGTGGATGCACAGCCGGTCTCGGAGGTCGGTGAGGTCCTCAGTGAAGTGCGTCAGGGTCGAGAGCACCAGCTCGTCGCCCTGAAGCATCGCCGCGGGATCAGCTGCCTCCAGGGCATGCGCCCAACGCACCGGTCGACGCAGATCGGGTTGCGGGGTCAAGATCTCGTAGCCCGAGGAACGGAATGGAGGCAGGTCCAGGACGGTGCCGAGGTCCAGGACGGCCTCTGAAATATGGTGTGCCATTGATTGACAGAGTGTAATGAAAAAATCTGAGGAATTGACGCCTTGACTCTGTGAGGCGAGTAACACGGTCGGCACAGTGGGGTCATGCGAACCACGACTCATCTCATCAACGGCACGTCCGTCCACCCCGAGAACGCTCAGACCATCCCCGTCGAGAACCCGGCCACCGGTCATGCGGTGGCTGAGGTCCCCTTGGCTACTCAGACAGAGGTGGACCAGGCCGTCGGTGCGGCTCTGGAAGCCTTCACCTCCTGGCGCACCATGTCACTGGCCCGGCGAACGCAGATCCTGTTCCGGTACCGGGAGCTGCTCAACGCCCGCAAGGATGAGCTCGCCGCACTCATCACTGAGGAGCACGGCAAAGTGCATTCGGATGCGCTCGGTGAGATCCAGCGCGGGCTGGAGATCGTCGAGTTTGCCTGCGGCATCCCGCATCTGCTCAAAGGGGAGCAGACCAAGAACGCCTCCACCGCCGTCGACGTCCATTCCGCACGGCACCCCCTGGGCCCAGTGGCAGTGATTACGCCGTTCAACTTCCCCGCCATGGTGCCGATGTGGTTCGTGCCCATCGCAGTGGCCACCGGCAACACCGTGGTGATCAAGCCCAGCGAGAAGGACCCCTCCGCGGTGAACTGGCAGGTGGAGCTGTGGAAGGAGGCCGGGCTGCCCGACGGCGTGGCCAACGTCCTCCACGGTGACAAGACTGCCGTCGATGGCCTGCTCACCCACCCCGATATCCAGGCGGTGTCCTTCGTCGGGTCCACTCCTGTCGCGCGGTATGTCTACGAGACCGGCACTGCCGCCGGTAAGCGTGTACAGGCCCTGGGCGGTGCGAAGAACCACATGGTGGTGCTGCCGGACGCTGACCTCGACCGTGCCGCGGACAGCGCCGTGTCCGCGGGCTACGGCTCAGCCGGTGAGCGATGCATGGCGATCTCCGTGGTCGTCGCCGTCGGCGAGATCGCAGAGCCCCTGGTGGAGAAGATCGCCGAGCGAACCCGCGGGCTGAAGCTCTCGAGCACCTCGGGGGAGCCGGATCTGGGGCCGCTGATCTCACGGGATCGCCGCGATAAGGTCCGCGGCTATGTCGACGGAGCTGAGGGGGAGGGTGCGATGGTCGTCGTCGACGGCCGTGAATGGTCCGAGAGCGATCAGCCTGAGGCCGCATTCCTGGGACCGACCCTGCTCGATCATGTCACCGCAGACATGCGTGCCTATCAGGCCGAGATCTTCGGCCCGGTGCTCTGCGTGGTGCGCGCCGACTCCTATGACCAGGGCCTGGAGCTGATCAACGCCAACCCCTACGGCAACGGCACGGCGATCTTCACCCGCGACGGCGCGGCCGCCCGCCGGTTCGAGATGGATGTCACCGCCGGGATGATCGGCATCAACGTGCCGATCCCCGTACCGATGGCGTACTACTCCTTCGGCGGCTGGAAGAACTCGCTGTTCGGAGACACCCACGCCCACGGGGCCGAAGGCGTGCACTTCTTCACCCGGGGCAAAGTGGTGACCACCCGCTGGGGAGACCCGGCTGAGGGTGGACTTGAGCTGGGCTTCCCGCAGAGCAGCTGAGGAGGATCATCATGACAGAGCGCATCACCCCGGAACTGATCGAGGCTGGCCGTCGGGGCTACGAACTGGACCGCCAGCACGTCTTCCACTCCTGGAGCGCGCAGGAGAAGATCACCCCGATGACCGTGATCGACGCCCAAGGGTCCTGGCTCTGGGACGGTGAGGGCCAGCGGCTGCTGGATCTGACCTGCCAGCTCATCTATACCAACGTCGGACATCGGCATCCGAAGGTCGTCGAGGCGATCAAGGAGCAGGCGGACAGGCTGTGCACCATCGCCCCTCAGCATGCCAACGACGCCCGATCCGAGGCCGCGCGGCTCATCACGGAACTGCTGCCCCAGGACATCAACCATGTGTTCTTCACCAACGGCGGGGCCGATGCGAATGAGCACGCTGTGCGCATGGCCCGGCTGCACACCGGCCGGCATAAGGTGCTCTCCGCGTACCGGTCTTACCACGGTGGGAGGCACATGGCGATCAACCTGACCGGGGATCCTCGCCGTATCGCCTCTGACCGTGCCGCTGACGGCGTCGTACACTTCCTTCCGCCCTACACCTACCGTTCCTACTTCGGCTCTGCGGATGAGAAGCAGGAGGCAGAACGGGCCCTGGGACACCTGCGGGACACGCTCCTTCTGGAGGGTGCCTCAAGTGTGGCGGCCATCATCCTGGAGGCCATTCCTGGGACCGCGGGGATCTACATGCCGCCCCCCGGATACGTGGAAGGCGTGCGCCAGCTCTGCGACGAGCACGGAATCGTGCTGATCATGGATGAGGTCATGGCCGGTTTCGGTCGTTCCGGACGGTGGTTCGCCCACGAGCATTTCGACGTCGAGCCGGACATCGTGACCTTCGCCAAGGGGGTGAACTCCGGGTACGTGCCTCTAGGCGGCGTGGCGATGGACGATGAGATCTACGCGACCTTCGCTCAGGACCCGTATCCCGGCGGGCTCACCTACTCGGGCCATCCGCTGGCCTGTGCGGCGGCGGTGGCGACCATCAGGACGATGCACGAGGAAGGCATGGTCGAATACGCCAGGCGTCTGGGAGACCAGGTCATCGGACCGCGCCTGGAGGAGCTGAAGGACCGGCATCCCTCGGTGGGTGATGTCCGCGGGGCGGGGGCGTTCTGGGCCATCGAACTGGTCAAGGACAAGGACACCAGAGAGCCGCTGGCCCCCTACGGGCAGACCGCACCGGTGATGGGTGAGATCGTCGCCGAATGTCGGCGCCAGGGTGTGCTGCCGTTCATGAACATGAACCGGCTGCACATCTGCCCTCCGCTGAACATCTTGGAGGAGGACATCGTCTTCGGGATTGAGGTGATCGACCGGGCGCTGAGGATCGCCGACGAGAGCATCGCCGGCTGAGCAGGCCGCCCCCGACATCCTCCTCAAGGCTGAGGCCGGGTCGCGTCGCACCCCCATAGAATGGCGGAGCGGGACCCGGCCTCAGCCGTGCTCCGGTTCCGCGTTGCGCCAACCCTTCCGGAGGATGCCTTCTCGTGGCCGCTGAGACGACCGACCCCCCGCCACCGTCGGCGCAGCGGTCTCCCATCGATCGCGCCGCCGTCGAGGCCCGGGGGCTGTCCTCGGTCCAGGTCGCCGAACGCCAGCGGCTGGAGCTCTCCAATATCCACCGCGGCACCACCTCACGCTCCCTGGTGGAGATCCTGCGCACCCACCTGATGACGCTGTTCAACCTCATCATCGGTCTGTGCGCCCTCGTGATCATCCTGCTGGGCCGCTGGCTGGACCTGCTCTTCGCGATCTCCGCCGTCGCCAACGTCATCATCGGCCTGGTCCAGGAATACAGTGCCAAGCGTAAGCTCGATGCCATCGCCCTGCTGCACCAGGACCACATCCGGGTGCTGCGCGACGGCGTCGTCGTCGAGATCCACCGGGAGCAGATCGTCCTCGATGACGTCGTCGAGCTGCGCCGCGGCGATCAGGTCCCCGCCGACGGCATCATGCTCTCCTCACGCGGCCTGGATATGGACGAGTCCATGCTCACCGGGGAATCCCGCCCGGTCCCCAAGCGTCGTGATGATCTCGTACTCTCCGGCACGGCCGCGCTCGCCGGCACGGGCCGGTTCCTGGTGACGGCTGTCGGTCAGGATGCCCGTGCGGCGAAGATCGCCGATGAGGCTCGTCAGTTCCGGAAGATCAACTCGGAGCTGCGCCGTGCCCTGGAGCGGATCGCGTTCTGGGTCTCCATGGTGCTCATCCCCATCGTGATCGTCGTGGCCAACGGGCAGATGCAGGCTGCCGGTGGCTGGGGCACTGCCTGGGAGTCCGGGCAATGGCGAGAGGCGCTGGTCACTGCGGTCTCCTCGATCACCGCGATGATCCCTCAGGGCCTGGCGCTGATGACCACGATCGCCTTCGCCGTGGCCGCATTGAAGCTCGCCCGGCAGAAGGTGCTCATTCAGGAGCAGCCCGCGGTGGAGATCCTCGCCCGGGTCGATGTGGTCTGCCTGGACAAGACCGGCACGCTGACCGACGGCACCGTCGCCTTCGAGGACGCCGAACCGCTGGACCGCTACGGTATGGCGGTGCACCGTCCGCCGGACCCCAGCTCCACGGCTATGGGCGGAACCGACCCGTGGGAGCAGGTGCTGGCCTGGTTCGGTGCCGATGAGCAGGCAAACCCCACCGCCGCGGCCCTGACCGAGCGTTACACGGCCCTGCCCCGCCACTGGGCGGCGTATCAGGTGCAGTTCTCCTCGGCCCGGCGGTGGTCGGCGGTGACCTTCGCCGACGACGCCGGGGAGCTGGCCGGCCACTGGGTGCTCGGTGCGGCAGATGTGTTGTTGCCGGCCATGGACGCCGGAGTCGTCGACGTGGAGGGTATCCGTGGGCGCACGGACCGCCGGGCCAGTCAGGGTCTGCGCACGATGGTCTTGGCCCACGCCCCGCTGGAGGGTCCGCTGGCGGCCTCTTCCGGCGGGCTCACCGGCCCGTTGGGCCGTGGTGAGCATCTGCCCGCTGAGCTGAGACCGGTGGCGGTGCTGGCGTTCAAGGAGAAGGTCCGTCCCGACGCGGCCGAGACGCTGCAGTATTTCCGGGACCAGCGGGTGGCCCTCAAAGTGATCTCCGGTGACAGCCCGCGGACGGTGGCGGCGGTGGCCCGTGAGGTAGGGATGGAAGTCGACGGCGACGGCGTCGACGCCGCACAGCTGACCAGCCCGGAGCAGCTGCGGCGGGCGGTGGAATCTCAGGCCGTGTTCGGCCGGGTCACCCCGGATCAGAAGCGGGACATGGTGGAGGCGCTGCAGGCCGAGGGGCATGTGGTGGCGATGACCGGTGACGGCATCAATGACGCGCTGGCACTCAAGCGTGCAGACCTGGGCATCGCCATGGGCAACGGTGCCCCGGCGACGAAAGCGGTCTCCCGCATGGTGCTGCTCGATGGGCGCTTCGACCGTTTGCCGACAGTGCTCGCCGAGGGGCGCAAAGTGATCGCGAACACCGAGCGTGTGGCGCACCTGTTCCTCACGAAGACCGCCTATGCCATCATCCTGGGACTGTTCTACGGCGTGATGTTCTGGCAGTTCCCCTTCCTGCCCCGCCAGTTCTCCACCGTGGACTTCCTGATGCTGGGCTTCCCGGCGTTCTTCCTCGCCCTGATGCCGAACCCACGCCGGTATCGGCCCGGGTTCCTGCGGCGCTCGCTGATCTTTGCCGCCCCCACGGCCACGGCCATCTGCCTGGCGGTGATCGCCGTGAGCTGGGCCGGTCGCACGTTCTCCGCCACGGCCTCAGAGGTGCAGACCGCGGCGACGATCACCCTCTCGATCGTCGGGCTGTGGGTGCTCAGTGCGGCGCTGCGGCCGTTGACCCGCCCGCGGATCGCGCTGATCGCGGGTATGTATGTGCTCTTGGCGGTCGTGCTGCTGGTGCCGATCTCCCAGCAGTACCACCTCTTCGCGATGCCGGGGCCCCAGCTGCTCTCCACGGCCTTCGTCGCTGCGGTGATCGGCTGTGCAGTGGTCGAGCTGGGCTGCCGCTGGCAGTCCCATCGGATTGAGCTTGAGCCTCTGGATGAGGCGCCTGCAGTCCGCTGACCTGGTGTTCCGTGCTCGTGACGGTGGCCGCTGGCGGCGATGTCAGAGGTGCGGGGGAGACTGGTACCGGCGCAGAGGCCAGGGATGTCACCAGGGATGTCAGAGGTGTCATACACACTGGTATCAGCGCGGAGATATCGGCAGGGATGCCGGGAACCCAGACCAGCAGCGGGGAGGTGCAGGCGATGACGACGACGGCCTCTCGCACCATGCCTGCCGGGTCCTCCGGAACTTCGTTGGACGTCATCCGCGCTCAGACATATCGGGCCCGGTGTGCCGAGGCTGAGGCGCTCGCCGCCATGCTCGATCACCAGGATGAGGCCGAGCGCGCCGCCTGTGCGGCTGGGGAGTCCCTCCATACACGTTCAGCCGCCCGCGCCCATGCCGTCCACGAGATCGCCCGCGCCTCTCACCTATCTGAGCGCACTGTGGGCCATCTGCTCAGTGCGGCACGGGAGGTCCGGCAGCACCTGCCGCAGTGCTGGGCGGGGTTCCGCCGCGGCAGCTTCGACCGCACCGCCCTGCGGGCCATCGCCGGTGTCAGTACGGACGTGCGTGACCCCCCACTCCCTGGAGATCTTCGACCGCGATGCCGCGGCCGCGGCGGCACGGATGAGCCCGGGGAAGCTCCGGACGTGGTTGATCCGCCGCCTCGTGCGGCTGACTCCGGAGGAGAATCAGCGTGCCGTGGCCTCCGCGCGGGAGCGGCGTTGTGTACAGGTCACACATTTCCCCGACGGGACCTCCCTCCTGGAGGCGCTGCTGCCCACCCCGGTCGCCGCGGCCATCGACAAGCGGCTGCGAGCCGTCGCCCGGTCCGCAGAAGCCCCGGTACCGCGTCAGGACACCCGGGGCCGACGCCTCGATGGGGCTGATACCGCGCCGCAGACCTCCCTGTTCGAGGCGGAGGCCGGTGCCGGACCTGTCGGCGGTGTACCGGTGGAGGAGCCGTGTACCCGTGCGGCCGGAGACGGGCGCACACTGGATCAGCGTGCGGCGGACCTCTGCGCGGCCTGGCTGCTCGAGGGCAGGCGCAGCGATGGTGTCGAGATCCAGGCGAAGATCGCCGTGATGATCCCGGAGGCCACTCTGCTGGGGGATTCTGAGGCGCCAGGTATCAGCGCTGACCGGTCCTGGTGTCTGACGGCCCAGGACGCCCGTCAGATGGCCGCAGGCGGTGGTCACGAGTGGTATGGCGCGAGATATCACCCGGGATCAGGGCCACCGGCTGATGAGACGGCCGACGGCCTCGGCCCCACCGGTGACGAGGCCGACCTGCTCTCCATCGTGTATCGAGGTCGTTTCCCCTCCGAACGGCTGCGTGATGCGCTGATCTTCCGTGACGGCACCTGTCAGGCGCCGGGATGTGTGGTGCCCGCAGAGCGATGCGATGTCGATCATCAGATTCCGCATCCCCTCGGGCCGACGAGCGCGGGGAATCTCTGGATGCTCTGCCGACGGCATCACCGCATGAAATCACACGGCTTCCTCACCCCGCACCTGCTCCCGTCAAGGCGCCGTCCTCATTCCTCAGCGGTCTCCCCCTCAGCGCCGGAGACGGAGACGCGCAGTTCGTCACCGACGGGTTCGACCTCCACTTCCAGGGAGAACTCTGCTTCGTAATGCTCCTCGAGCGAGGAGCCGTCGAAGTGGTCGATCGCCTCGAAGTCTAGTTCAGCGGTGAGGGAGTCAGTGCCCTCCACCTGCCATCCGTCCTCACCGAAACTCACGGACAGCTCAGAGACCTCGGGCATCGTCCATTCGATCGTCTCGGGGTCCACCTGGTCCGGGGTCTCTGCGCCCATCGGGCAGCCCGAGGGCATCAGCACCTGCTGCTCAGCACAGCTGTCCAGGTAGGAGCTGATCTGCTCACGGATCTGCTCCTCAGCCTGTTCAGAAGGTTCCACATCCAGCTGCACGGTCGCATCGGAGTCATCGACCACCAGATGATTCACCGTTCCCGAGACCCACGGGCTGCCCGCCTCGATATGCGCCGCCGTCGGCAGGAAGGCCGCCAACCGCACCGAACCGTTCTCCAGATCCACCGGCTGCCCATTCACCGTGATCTGCTCCACCCCTGCCGGGCCAGCCTGCGGGACCTCCACTTCGAACTCACTGATGATCTCCTCGGTGATCTCCCACCGATCGAAGATCAGCCACAGCGTGTCCCCGCTGTCCACCGGCACATTTACACTGTGCTGCTCGCCCTCGTACCCGAAGCGCAGTGCTGGAGCTCCGTCTTCCTCCAGGGTCAGGTCGCTGAGCTGTTCGGTGGACTGCTCCAATGCCTCGCCGCTGAGCAGTCCGGCATCAGTCGGCGGGTCAGTCTGCTCGAAACGTTCGGCGAGATCCTCAGTGGCCGAATCGGAGAGCAGCCCCAGCGCTTCACCGCCGTTGCCGGAGGCCAGCGCGTCACGGTAGCCCTCCGCGGCTGATTCGGCGCTGTACACCTCGGCGCGCACCGCCCAGATCCCGACTCCGCCCAGCGCCACCGCAGCCACCAGTACGAGCCCCCAGAGCACTGCCGCAGGACCCGTGCGGGGCCTGCGCGCAGTCTGTTCCTCATCGTCGGCGTCGTCGTCGGAGAGCATCATCAGAACAGCAGATCACATCAGCAGGGCAGAGACCACCAGCATCGCCGGGATGGCCAGCACCGTGGTCAGCAGGACGGTATCCCGGGCGATGATCTCCCCGGACTCATAACGGATCGCCGCCACCAGCACGTTCTGCGCCGACGGCAGTGCGGCCATCACCACGGCAGCCAGCAGCTGGTGGCCGTCCATGCCGAACACCCACACGGCGATCGCATAGGCGATCAGCGGATGCACCGTCAGCTTCAGCGCCGAGGCCATCAGCACATCACGACGCCGGCCAGAGGCCTTCTCCAGCGGCCGCGACCCCACCAGCGAGAGGCCGAAGGAGATCAGCATCAACGGGATGGAGGCCCCGGCGACGATCTCCACCGATTCCTGCACCGGCTGCGGAAACTGCCACTGCTGCCAGGAGAACAGCAGCCCCAGCAGGGCGGCGATGATCATCGGATTCAGTGCCGTCTTCGCTACTTGGACGAGCACGATCCGCGGGGCCGGGCGGACGCGCCGTGCCGCACCGGTGCTCGGCGCCAGGAAATCCAGGGTGGCGACGTACACCGGTGTATACAGCGCCAGCTGGAACACCAGGATCGGGGCGGCGAAGGCGACGTCGCCGAGCACATAGGCGGCGATCGGGAAACCTAGGTTCGCCGAATTCACCAGAGACGCCGAGAGGCCCCCGACGACTCGCTCCGCCCCCTGACGCCGCCGCAGCACCGGGATGCTCAGCAGCATGAACACCGCCCCCGTGGCGAAGGCCCCGAGCGCGGCGATGGCGAACTGCGGCCCCAGCACATCAGTCAGGGAGGCCTCGGCGACGGCGGTGAAGAGCAGGCAGGGGGAGGCGACGAAGAACGCCACCCGGCTCAGCACCACGCGGGCCTCCCGGCCGAGCACCTGCAGGCGCCCCAGAGCGTAACCCACCCCGATGATCAGCCAGATGACCGTGAAGCCGGACAGCACCGCCTCCATGGGACCTCCTGACCTGACCACTCTGCCGATGACGGGCCGACCGGCCCCGGTGACCCGCACCACCTTAGCCGGAGGCGTCTCGACGGCCCACCGACGACCACAGGATGGACACCCCGTATAGACACCCCATATTGAGGTCTAGGTCGAGCGTGGTTCACCATCCCGCCACCGGAAAGTCATATCTCTCACCCACGCTGGCACAGGGCATTCTGCCCGATCACTCACCTGCACACGCACCGATCTCAGATGCGGGCGTCTGTGTCTGCGCCCTGCGCGTGGCACGGAAAACCGATGCCCGGATCGTCCAGGAGGACCGATGACCATCCGCGCCGCCTTCCCCCCCACTCGCCGTCGGACTGACCGCCGGCATGCTGGCCCTGAGCGCCTGCAGCGACGACGCCGAGGCTGACCCGGACGCCACCGGCGCCGAGGCCTGCCCGGACACGCTGAACTTCTCCGACACCGGCGTCGAGGGCCTGGAGACCCTGCGCGTGGAGTTCGAGGACTTCCGCGTGGCCCTGGAGGAGGCGATCGGCAAGGACATCGACTTCCACCCCATCTCCTCACGCACCGCCGCGGCCACTGCCCTGGAGTTCGACGAGATCGACCTGCTGCTGACCGGCCCGGCGGAGTACGTCGTGCTGCAGCAGGAGGCTGAGGCGCTGCCGGTCACCGGCATCACGCGTGAGGACTACCGCGCCGCGATCTTCGCCACCGAGGGCTCCGGCATCGACTCCATCGACGATCTCGAAGGCGAGACCGTCATCACCAAGGAGGTCGGCTCCACTTCTGGGCACCTCGGTCCGCTGGAGATGCTGGAGTCCGCCGGGCTGACCGTCGGCGAGGACGTCGAGGTCATGCCGCTGGCCGACACCCGCATGGCGGCCTTCGCCTCGGGTGAGGGCGCCGCGTTGGGTACCGGCTACTCCGACTTCGAGGAGATCCAGGAGGAGGTCGACGAGGAGGTCTACATCGTCGAAGAGGGCCCTGACCTGCCCAATGACCTCTTCGTCGCCCGCGCCGGGCTCGGCCAGAACTGCGCGGACTGGCTGGAGGAGCAGCTCATCGAGAACCAGGATGTGCTGCTCGAGGCGATCGTCCAGACCGGGGAGAACGACAAGTACCTCAACTCTGAGTTCGTCGACGCCGAGGACGGCGACTACGACCCGACCCGTCGCGCCTTCGAGGCCGCCGGCTTCGAGGACTACGCGGAGATGCCGGATGAGAATGAGCCGGCCGAGGGCGAGGACGAGGCTGAGGAAGACGCGGAGGAGACTGAGGGATGATCGAGGAACCTCTCGACGCATCGATCAGCATCCGTGGACTCAGCAAGGTTTTCCGCAACGGCACGCGTGCCCTGGATGACGTCTCGTTGGACATCGCGTCGGGGGAGACCGTCGTGCTGCTGGGCGCCAATGGGTCCGGCAAGTCCACGCTGCAGAAGTGCATCACCCGGCTGATCGAGCCCACGGAGGGTACGATCACCGTCTTCGGGCGGGAGATCACGGAGATGGACAGCAGGCGCCTGGCCGAGGTCCGCCGTGACATCGGCGTAGTGTTCCAGTCCATCAACCTCGTCGATCAGCTCACTGTGCTCACCAATGTGATCCACGGGGCTCTGGGTCGTGACGGTTCCCCGCGCAACTGGTTCGCCGCCACGGCGAAGCAGCAGCTGCGTGAGGAGGCGATGACGGCGTTGGAGCGTGTGGGCCTCACCGCGGTGGCCGATCGTCGTGCTGAGCAGCTCTCGGGCGGTCAGCGCCAGCGGGTCGCCATCGCCCGGACCCTGATGCAGCGGCCGAGCATCGTGCTGGCCGATGAGCCGGTCGCGGCGTTGGACCCGGTGGCCGGACGCGGCGTGATGGACCTGCTGTGGCGCATCGCCGAGGAGGAGGGGCTGACCTTGGTGTGCACCCTCCACCAGCTTGCCCTGGCTCGTGACCACGGCCGCCGTGTGGTGGCTCTGCGTGATGGGCGCGTCGATGTCGACGCCGACATCGCTGAGCTCGACGACGCCCGGCTCGAAGGCCTCTACATCGCAGAGGAGGCAGGAGTATGAGCGTGACCGCAGACCCTCGGACCTCCGCCGGTGAGTTCGGCCGCAGCGCCCCGCCGCGCTGGCATGCTCCGCGGTGGACCACCGTGTTGGTGGTCGCTCTGCTGGCTTTCCTGGCGATCAACGGCTTGTTCCGGATGGACATCGACCTCAACCGGCTGGCGGATTCGCCGGCGAGGACGCTGGACTTCATCGTCTCGGGCTTCCCGCCGGACTTCGAGCGGGCCGGCAGCCTCGGCATGGCGATGCTGGAGACCCTGGAGATCGCGCTGATCGGCACGATCATCGGGATCATCCTCTCGGTGCCCATCTCCCTGCTGGCCGCGCGGAACCTCTCCCATCCGGCGGTCGCCGGGGGGATCCGCGCGATGCTCAGCACGCTGCGTGCGGTGCCTGACCTGGTGTGGGCGCTGATCTTCGTGATCGCCGTCGGGCTGGGTCCGTTGGCCGGGATCCTCGCCATCGCCGCGGACACGCTGGGATTCGCGGGCCGATTCTTCGCCGAGCGGGTCGAGGAGGTCTCCCGCGGCCCGATCGACGCGCTGCGCTCCACCGGGGCGCGGGTCACTGCGGTGGTGTCCTGCGCAGTGCTGCCGGCCTCGTTCGCCTCCTTCGCCGGCACCAGCCTGTACTGCCTGGAGAAGGCGGTGCGCGGCGCCGTCGTCCTCGGCCTGGTGGGCGCCGGCGGTATCGGTGTGGAGCTCAACGTCGCCTTCGAGCTGCGTCAGTATGACACCGCGCTGACCATCATCCTGATGATCCTCGTCGTGGTGCTGCTGGCTGAGCAGCTCAGCGCCTGGGTGCGACGGCGGATGCTCGGCGCGGATCAGCTCCGCCGGACCAACTGACCCGGACAAGCTGCCCCGGACCAACTGACCCGGACTAAATGGGCGGTACCGCCGCGGGGTTCTGCCCCGCGGTGGTACTTTGTCTCCGTGCTGCTATCTGATCGCGACATCCGTGCCGAGCTCGACTCCGGGCGCATCCGCCTGGACCCGCTCGAGACCTCGATGATCCAGCCCTCCAGCGTGGACGTGCGTCTTGAGCGTATGTTCCGGCTCTTCGACAACCACAAATACGCGCATATCGACCCCTCCGTCGAGCAGCCTGACCTCACCCGGTTGGTAGAGGTGGACCCGGAGGAGCCCTTCGTGCTGCACCCCGGAGAATTCGTCCTGGGGGCTACCTATGAGCAGGTCACCCTGCCCGACGACGTCGCCGCCCGGTTGGAGGGCAAATCCTCGCTGGGGCGCCTGGGGTTGCTGACCCACTCCACCGCCGGGTTCATCGACCCGGGCTTCTCCGGGCAGGTGACGCTGGAGCTGTCGAATATGGCCACTCTGCCGATCAAACTGTGGCCGGGATCGAAGATCGGTCAGCTCTGCTTCTTCCGGCTGACCTCCTCCGCCGAATACGGCTACGGCTCAAAGGCCCACCAGTCGCGGTATCAGGGTCAGCGTGGCCCCACCGCCTCGCGCAGCCACGAGAACTTCCACCGGACCATCATCAGCTGACCCAAGAACCCTCAGCTCTTCTGCGACCAGTCCCGCATCTTCGCCGGCTCGGTGGGGTTGCGCACCAGGACGAGCAGCCCCAGGCCGAACAGCAGCGTCACGATGATCGCGACGACGATGGCCATATTGCTGTCCAGGAACAGCAGCATCAGGCTGATCAGCGCCGGGGTGAGGAAGGAGACGCTGCGCCCGGCGGTGGCGTAGAGCCCGAACAGCTCTCCGGCTTTCTCCGGCGGTGCGAGCCGTCCCAGGAATCCGCGGGAGGAGGCCTGCGCCGGGCCGACGAACAGGCACAGGAACAGGCCCAGCACCCAGAACGCCGCCGTCGGGGTGATGGTCAGCAGCGGATCGGCGGCGGCACCGATCACCCGCTCCTCGGTGAGCATCAGCAGGGCCAGTGACGAGCCCAGGAGCCCGATCAGGCAGCCGGCGATCACCTTCCGTGGTCCGATCCGGTCATCGAGCCATCCGCCGATGAACGCCCCCAGCGCGGCCACCAGGTTGCCGGCGATGCCGAAGATGATGACATCGGCCGGGTTGATCCCGTAGAGCGTGGTGCCCAGGATGGCCCCGTAGGTGAACACCGCGGAGAGCCCGTCCCGGTACACTGCGGAGGCCAGTAGGAACCAGAACGTGTTCCGGTCCTCCTTCCACAGGCCGATGAGGGTGCCGAACAGCCGCCGGTAGGACTCCACCACCGAGATCCGTTCCGCGGGCACGGTGTCCTGATCGGCGGTCTTCTGCCTGGTCAGCAGCAGGGGCAGCGCCCAGAGGAGGAACCAGGCGGCGGCGACCAGCGCCACCACACGGATGTTCATCGCGTCGTCCTCGCCGATGCCGAACACATGCGGCGGATCCCCGGTGATGAGCCCCAGGTAGACCAGCATCAGCAGCACGATCCCGCCGAGATAACCGGCGCCCCAGCCGATGCCGGAGACGCGGCCCATCCGGGAGTGGTCGGTGATGTCGACGATCATCGCGTTGTAGTTCAGGTTCGCGAATTCGTCGAACAGCGTCATCGACGCCATCAGGGTGACCCCGAGGAGTAGGAAGCCCTCCTCCGGGCGGACGAAGAAGCAGGCGGCCACCAGCGCGACGATGATCGCGGTGTTGATGATCAGCCACAGCCGTCGCTTGCCGGCCCGGTCGGCGCGCTGGCCGATGATCGGTGCGGTGACCGCGACGATCAGCCCGGCGATCGCGTTGGCCGTGGTCAGGTACTGGGTGCCGCGCTCGTCGGGGCCGAAGGCCTCAGAGGCGATGTAGGTGCCGAAGACGAAGGTGACCATCACCGCCGAGACGGTGGCGTTGCCCCAGCTCCACAGGGACCAGGAGGTGATCAGCCTCTTATCCAGCGGTGCCGGTGATGACGCGTCTGCGGCCGGGCGGTGGTCTGCGGTGGAGGCCATAGAGGCATCGTATCGGCCGGTCGCGGTACCTCTCAGAGAATTCTCCCCAAGAATCACAATTCCTGCAATGTTTCTTTCGGTAAAAATCAATATGACTCAATCCCAGTCCCATGTTAAGATGGCTGAGGTCGACCCGCGGCTCCGTGCGATCAGGCGCCCCGCCAGCGCAGTGTTCGATGCCCGCGAGGCCCGCCACGCCCCCGAAGGAAGGACACCGTCCCATGCTGACCGTGCTCGCTGTCCTCTTCGCAGTGAGCATCGCAGTCCCTTGGGTCTACCATCGGCTCGGCCGTCCTACCTTCTTCCTGCTGGCCGGGGTGAACCTCGCCGCGATGATCTACGTCGCGCTCGCCTTCGCCGCGCCAGCTCTCCAGGCAGACCAAGCCGCTGGGATCGGTCAGCCCAACGCCCCTCCCGGCGCTTTCCATGAATGGCTGCCCGAGTTCGGCGTCTCCCTCGCGTTCCGCCTCGACGCCCTCTCCCTGGTCATGGCGATGCTCATCCTCGGCGTCGGCGCGCTGGTCATGCTCTACTGCGCCCGCTACTTCAAGGCATCGGAACGGGCTGCGGGTCCCTTCGCCGCCCAGCTCTTCGCCTTCGGCGCGGCGATGTTCGGCATCGTGATCTCCGATGACGTGGTGATGCTGTTCATCTTCTGGGAGATCACCACGGTCCTCTCCTTCCTGCTCATCGGCTACTCAGCCCACCGCATCTTCGCCCGCCGTTCCGCCATCCAGGCGCTGATCGTCACCAAGCTCGGCGGTCTGACCATGCTGGTGGGCCTGCTGTGGATCGGCGACCTCGCCGGATCCAACCAGCTCTCTGAGATCATGGCTGCCGCGCCGGGACTCTCCGGCACGCAGGTGGATATCGCGATCGTGCTGGTGCTGGTCGGCGCGCTGGCGAAGTCCGCGATCGTCCCGTTCCACTTCTGGCTGCCCGCCGCGATGGCGGCCCCCACGCCCGTCTCGGCTTATCTGCACGCCGCAGCGATGGTCAAGGCCGGGGTCTACCTCGTCGCCCGCTTCGCCCCCGGCTTCCATGACACCTCCTTCTGGCTGCCGGTGATCCTGGGCTTCGGACTGACCACGATGCTCGTCGGCGCCTACCGCGCTCTGCGGCAGACCGACATCAAACTCGTGCTGGCCTACGGCACCGTCTCCCAGCTGGGCTTCCTGGTGATGATCAACGGCTTGGGCACGGAGAACGCGGCTCTGGCCGGTGTCGCGATGATCCTGGCCCACGGACTCTTCAAAGCCGCCCTGTTCATGGTGGTCGGGATCATCGACCATGAATCCGGCACCCGTGACCTGCGTGTGCTCTCCGGGCTGCGGCGCACCCAGCGTCCGCTCTTCTGGATCTCGGTGGTCTCCGCCGCCTCGATGGCGGGCCTGCCGCCGCTCTTCGGCTTCGTGGCCAAAGAGGTCGTCCTCGAGTCCTTCCTCGAGGCGGCCGAGGTTCGCGGCGGCTGGTTCTGGGTGGTCGTGGTCGGCGTCGTCGTGGCCTCCGCCCTGACTGTCGCCTACAGCGCCCGGTTCCTCTGGGGTGCCTTCGGCACCAAGCGTGATGAGAGCGGTGCTGTGCTGAAGGACACCCGATTCCACGAGCCCGTGGATCCGGTGTTCCTGGCCGCGCCGGCGGTGCTGACGGCGGGCACTGTGCTCTTCGCCGTCTGGCCGGCCCCGCTGGAGGCGATGATCTCCCCTTACACCGAGCTCTTCGGCCCGGTGGAGTCCGGGGCGTCGATGACGTATCTGGCGCTGTGGCACGGATTCACCCTCGTGCTGGCCCTGTCCGCGCTGACCTGGGTGCTGGGTGCGCTGCTGTTCCTCGGCCGCGCGGGCGTCGCCCGTCTGCAGGAGCGTGTGCCCGCCGTGTTCGACGCCGAGCGCACCTACCGTGCCTCCATCCGCAGCCTCGATGCCTTCGCCCAGGCTCTGACCTCACGAACCCAGTCCGGTTCGCTGGGCCATTACCTGTTCATCATCCTTGCCGTGGCGACGGTGCTGCCCGTGGTCGCAGTCCTCTACAGCGCCGGCGGGCTGCCGACGCCGGATTCGTGGATCATCGCCGAGGAGCCGCTGCAGGTGGTGCTGGGCGTCGTCGTCATCGCCGGGGCCTTCGGCGCGGTGCTGGCGCCGAAGCGGTTCATGGCGGTGCTGATGGTCGGGCTCTGCGGCTACGGCATCGCCGGTCTGCTGGGCCTGCAGGGGGCGCCGGATCTCGCGCTGACGGTGCTGCTGGTGGAGTCCATCGTGCTGGTGGTCTTCGTCCTGGCGCTGCGCACGCTGCCGGCCGGGATCTGGACCCGCAGCCTCACCCGTTCCAAGGTCTCCCGGGCCGTGCTGGCCATCGGGTTCGCCCTGGTCATGATGGGCCTGGCCGCGCTGGCGGTCTCCTCGCGTTCCGAGGCGCCCATCTCCGAGGAGTTCCCCTGGATGTCGCTCGACGTCGGCCACGGGGCCAATATCGTCAACGTCACCCTGGTCGATATCCGCGTCTGGGACACCTTCGGCGAGATCACCGTGATCGCCGCGGCAGCCACGGGTGTGGCGTCGCTGATCTTCGTCAAACGCCGCGACGTCCGCAGACTCACCGTCCAGGACATCCCCACCGGGTCGGTGGGCCGGGTGCTCACTGATGAGAACTTCTCGCCCAGCCAGGTCCGCGAGATCCGTGCGGCACGCAGCTTCGCCACAGTGGCCCGTGAGGCCTGGCTGGTGGCCGGACGGACGCTGGCTCCGGAGCACCGCTCCATCATCTTCGAAGTGGTGACCCGCCTGCTGTTCCACGCGATCGTGCTGCTCTCGGTGTACCTACTGCTGGCCGGGCACAACACCCCCGGCGGCGGGTTCGCCGGAGGGCTCATGGCGGGGCTGGCCTTCGTGCTGCGCTACCTGGCCGGAGGGCGCTATGAGCTGGAAGCCGCGATGCGTTTCTCCGCCGGCGGGTTGATGGGCTCGGGCATCGTCGTGGCTTGCGTCTGCGGGATCGCCCCGCTGTTCGTCGGCGGTCAGGTGTTCCAGTCCTTCTACGTGGACCTGGACCTGCCGCTGTTCGGTGAGCAGGCGCTGGTCTCCTCGGTGCTGTTCGACGTCGGGGTCTACCTGGTGGTGATCGGGCTGATCGTGGACGTGCTGCGCAGCCTGGGCTCGGAGATCGACTTGCGCTCGGAAGAGGAGAACCGAGACACCTCCGACTACGGCCACGGCGTCCACGCCGAGACCAGCATGGGGGTGGCCCGATGACGATCAACCTCACCCTGCTCATCGTGATGGGCGTGATGCTGGCCACCGGTGTCTATATGGTGCTGGAGCGGTCGCTGACCCGTGTGGTGCTCGGTGTCATCCTGATCTCCAACGGCGTGAACCTGATGATCATCATGTCCGCCGGCGAGGCGGGGGAGGCCCCGCTGGTGCGGGATCACCTCAGTGCTGATGACTATCTCGATCCGCTGCCTCAGGCGCTGCTGCTGACCGCGATCGTGATCGCCTTCGCCCTGGTCTCCTTCCTGCTGGCGATGGTCTACCGGTCCTGGGTGATCGGACGCCAGGATGAGGTCCTCGATGACCCCGAGGATCGCCGCGTCGCCGAACAGCCGGCTTATGACCCGGAGGAGGACTCCGAGATCCCGACGGAGACCACGGAGTTCGACGCCGTCGCCGTCGGCGAGGAGGCACCGTCCCCGGCTGAGGCGAGATCCGAGCCGGGATCTAAGCCAGGATCTGAACCGGAGTCGAAGCCGGGATCCCGGCGCGCACGTCGTGAACGTCGAGAGGGGAGGAGCTGAGCATGCAGGAAGAGCTGACCGCGCTCATCCCCTTGGCAGTGCTGATCCCGCTGTTCGGATCGGCCTTCGCCTTCGCCTTCTACCGGCAGCAGACGGTCCAGCGCATCGTCACCGTGGCCTCGCTGGTGATCACCATGGCGCTGGAGGTCGCGCTGATCGCCTCGGTGTGGCACGGGGAAACTCTGGCTGTGCATCTGGCCGGGTGGCCCGCGCCCTGGGGCATCTCCATGGTGGTGGACCAGTTCTCCGCGCTGATGCTGGTGGTCTCCTCCTTGATCACCATGGCGGTGCTGCTCTACGCGATCGGTCAGGGTGCCGCTGAAGAGGGCAAAGACTCAGGCCCCGTCTCGATCTTCTACCCCACATACCTGATTCTGGTGGCCGGTGTCTCCAATGCGTTCCTCGCCGGAGACCTGTTCAACCTCTACGTCGGCTTCGAGATCTTCCTGACCGCCTCCTATGTGCTGCTGACGATGGGCGGCGGGGAGCAGCGCATCCGTGCCGGTGTAACCTACGTGGTGGTCTCGATCATCTCCTCGATGCTGTTCCTGATCACCATCGGTGCGATCTACGCGGCCACCGGGACGGTGAACCTGGCTGATCTGGCGCTGAAGCTGGGCGAGTTGGAGAGCCACGTGCAGCTGCTGCTGCATGTGATGCTGTTGGTCGCCTTCGGCATCAAGGCCGCGGTCTTCCCGCTGGCGTTCTGGCTGCCGGACTCCTACCCGACGGCGCCGGCGCCGGTGACCGCCGTGTTCGCCGGGCTGTTGACCAAAGTGGGCATCTACTCGATCATCCGCACGGAGACGCTGCTGTTCCCCGGCACGCAGCTGAACACCGCGCTGCTGCTGGTGGCGCTGCTGACGATGATCGTCGGGATCCTCGGGGCGTTGGTGCAGAGCGATATCAAACGTATGCTCTCCTTCACCCTGATCAGTCATATCGGCTATCTGGTGTTCGGTCTGGCGCTGTCCTCCGTGGTCGGGATGACGGCGACGATCTACTACGTGGCCCACCACATCACGATCCAGACCACGTTGTTCCTGGTCACGGGGCTGATCGAGCGTCGGGCCGGGTCCTCGAACGTGGACCGGCTGGGTGGTCTGGCGAAGCTGTCCCCGCTGCTGGCGATCCTGTTCTTCGTCCCGGCGATGAACCTGGCCGGCATCCCGCCGTTCTCCGGGTTCATCGGCAAGATCGGTATGATCCAGGGCGGTGTCGCCGAGGACACCTGGGTGGCCTGGCTGCTGGTGGCTGGAACTATCGTGACCTCGCTGCTGACCCTGCTGGCAGTGGCCCGCATCTGGACCAGGTCGTTCTGGCGGAAGGCCGAGGACGCTGAGGACCCGGATCCGCTGCTGCTGCCGAAGACTCTGGAGCACGGGCGGGCGGCGAACCGCCGATTGATGCCGATGAATCTTGTGGGGCCCACGGTGTTCCTGGTCGGGCTGACTGTGGCCTTCACAGTGGCCGCCGGGCCGCTGATGGCCTTCTCTCAGCAGGCGGCCCGGGATATGTATGAGCGTGCGCCGTATCTGGAGGCCGTCCTTGGTGAGGAGCGGGTCGACGGCGTGCGGGAGGAGCTGGTGGAGATCGCCTCGCAGGTGCCGGACTTGGAGACCGACGACGACGGCGTCGAGGACTTCGCTCCGGTCACCACGAACACCGAATCGGACTCCGGTGCGGAGAGCTACGGCACCGATGAGGAGGGCAGTGACCGATGAGGCGTCCGAAGACTCCGCTGAAGGCTGAGCTGCCGCTGATCGTCTTCCTGGCCGTGCTGTGGATGGCGGCCTGGCAGTCCTTCACCCTGGGTACCTTCATCCTGGGACTGGTGTATTCGACCATCATCGTCCGGGTGTTCTATCTGCCGCCGCTGCGTGGTTCGGGGCGGTTCAACCCGCTGTGGGCGTTGGTGTTCTCCGTGCGGTTCTTGTGGAAGATGACGGCGGCGTCGTTCCATGTGGCGCATCTGGTGTTCACGCAGGGGCCGAAAGTGGGCGGGTCGATCACCTCGGTGCAGCTGCGCAGCCACGATGACTTCATCGTCACCTTGGTGGGGCACGCGCTGGCGCTGGTCCCCGGTTCTTTGGTGCTGGATGTGGACCGCACGACGGCGACGCTGTACCTGCACTGCCTGGACGTCCGGGATGACGATGATGCCGAGCGCATCCGCCGTGATGCGCTGCGCACGGAGTCCTTGATGATCCGGACGTTGGGGAACCGTTCTGATCTCGCGGTGGTCAAGGCGGAGAAGCGGTTGGGCCGGGTCAGCGGGCTCTCCCGCGATGAGCGGGGGCGGCCTGTGGAGCGCCGGCATCGTGCGCAGAACGGCGATACTGCCCAGAACGGCGGAGGTGGTGAGCGCTGATGCTGCTGGACTACGCCTATTGGATCACGCAGTCGCTGCTGGCGGTGGCGATGCTGTGCGCGGTGTACCGGGTCTTCCGCGGGCCGTCGGTGCTGGACCGAGTGATCTCGGTGGATGTGCTGCTGATCGTGGTGGCGTCGATGTTCCTCACCGATATGGTCATCAATGATTCCCAGGATTACATCGTCTTCGTCGTCGGTACTGCGGTGATCGGTTTCATGGGGGCGGTGGCGATCGCCCGGTTCGTGGCGGTTCGTCGGCCGGAGAGTTGGCAGACCGGCAGCGACCCGCAGGCTGACCCGGGGTTGGGCGGTGCGGTGATGGCGCATGAGCCGGAGGCGCCGAGCACCTCGGAGGAGACGGCGGTGCGCCGGATGCTGCAGGATGATGGGTATGCCGCGCCTGAGCTGCAGGACGCTGAGGAGGTGGCGGACCCGCCGGAGGGGCAGCGCAACACCTCGTGGTTCCAGGCGTTGGCGCGGACCCGGGTTGCCCAGCAGCGGAATTCCGGGGCCGCGGACTCCGACGGCGAGACCGGGGGCGGCTCCGGTGAGGCGACGGAAGAGGAGCGTGGCTGATGCTCGCAGTCGATGCTGAACTGATCCGAGAGATCATCGTGGCGGTGCTGCTGCTGGTGGGCGGACTGATGTCTCTGGCGGCCGGTGTGGGGCTGCTGAGATTCCCGGATCTGCATTCGCGGATGCACGCGGCGACGAAGCCTCAGGTGCTGGGTTTGCTGGCGCTGGTACTGGCCTGCGCGGTGACCTGGGACAGCTGGCCGTGGGTGGGGATCGTGATCTTCGCCTGGATGCTGCAGCTGCTGACGGCGCCGGTGTCTGCGCATATGGTGGGCCGCGCCGGGTATCGGACGAAGCATTTCAAGCCGGAGCGGCTCACCGAGGATGAGCTGGCTGCGGCGGTGGACCGGATCAACCGGTCGGACAGTTCGCGGAAGGCCGCCGATGATCGGCGGGCCATCGACGGCCCCCGCGCCTGACGGCTGTGGTTCAGACCTCGGACTGTTTGCCGTAGGCCTGCTTGATCTTCTCGCGGCCGACCTTCGCCCCGCGCTGCGAGAGCACCTGCACGGTGGCCGAGATCGCGGCGGAGGAGATCGCGAAGACCAGCGCCTTCTTCAGGGTGAACTCCTCGTCGTCGCCGTGCTTCGGCGCTTCCTCACCGGTGGCCTGACGCCAGGCGAACTCGAAGGCCTTCGTCGCGATGATCCCTCCGGCGATCGAGATGCCGGTGCTTAGCGCCTTGTCCAGCAGCTTGTCCATGAGACTCCTTCAGCAGGTCTGTGATGTCCACGTGCATGTCCGTCACCAGCCTAGCCCAGGCAGCCTCGAGCCCCACCTCATCTGGCCCTTTTACTCCCTGATCGGTGCGCCGCACACGGTGGGCTACACGAGGCGGGAAGGCGGTGGGAAAATCGCTGCTGTGGCAGGTGGTCTCCGGGGCGGCACGATGACGTCAACCCGGCGTCTATGGTGCTGCACGGGTGGGGTGAGGACGCCTCGAAGGATCTGGGCCATGTCTTGGACTGGATCAGACGCGGACCGCGGGTCTCTGCGATCGCGTCGGCGACCAGCGGTTTGGCCTGCTTGCCGGGCTGCTGGTGGTCAGCGGTCCCGCAGGCTGAGCCTCCGGGGATCGACGGGAGGGGTGATCACCCGTCGACGGAGCAGTGGGAGGGCATGCTCACATGTACTACTGTGGTGCACGTCATCCAGAGACACGACAGGGGAGCGCGGACGCGCTGAGAGTGGGCCCCAACGGCCCTGACCCTCGAACCTGATCAGGTTAGGACCTGCGCAGGAAGTCGAGCAGTCTCCACGGACGACGAGGTGCGATGCAGGCAGACGGCTCGCACCCGTTGACTTCGTGCTCCTTCGTGCTCGCCGCACGTCGACAGGAGCACCATGAGCACCAGCGCACATCGGACGACATCGCCGCAGACGTCCCCCAAGACGTCACCCCGACGGCTGCGGTGGTCGGTTTCTGACATCGTCGTGGCCTCCACCCTCGCCGTGGCCTGTGGGGTCATCTTCTGGGGTTGGAACCTCAGCTACCACCTGGTCTCGAACCTCTTCGTCGCCTACCCGCCGGCCGCCACCCTGGTGCACGGCATGTGGCTCTTCCCCGCCGTGCTGGGCGCGCTGATCATCCGCCGTCCCGGTGCCGCCCTGTACTGCGAGATGGTCGCCGCCGTCGTCTCCGCTCTGCTGGGCTCCCAGTTCGGACTCACCGTGCTGTCCTCCGGGTTCGTCCAGGGCCTCGGCGCCGAGCTGATCTTCCTGCTGTTCCTCTATCGCCGTCACACAGTCGACGTCGCCATGCTCGCCGGTGGGCTGTCCGGATTCTTCGGCGGAGCGGTCTACCACTGGGTCATCCCCATGTACGCCTTCGCGCCGTTCGAGACCTTCGTCCACATCGGCTGCTTCGCCCTCTCCGGAGCGGTCATCGCCGGCCTGCTGACCTGGTGGGCGGTCCGCGGACTGGCCCGGACGTCGGTGCTGGGCCCCCTGGCCTCCCGGCACGCCCATCGTGAGTCGGTCACCCTGCTCGGAGCGCGACGACGATGAGCGCGAGCCTGAACGATTCGGTGCGTACGACGGCCCGGGGTGCCGCGCTCCGGGCGACCGAGTGGACCTACCAGCACCCCGAACGGGACGCCCCCGCCGTGGCCGGGCTCGATCTGCACATCGCCGCCGGCGAACGGGTGCTGATCGCCGGGGCCTCCGGAGCCGGGAAGACCACGTTCCTGCATGCGGCCGCCGGGGTGCTCCACGCCGACGAGGCGGTGTCCTCCGGTTCGCTGCTCATCGACGGCGTCAGCCCCGAGGACGCCCGTGGGCGGGTGGGGTTGGTCCAGCAGGACCCGGAGGCCCAGGTGGTGCTGTCCCGGATCGGCGACGACGTCGCCTTCGCCGCCGAGAACCTCTCGGTGCCGCGGGAGGAGATCTGGGGGCGGGTGCGGGAGGCCATGGCGCTGGTCGGCCTCGGCGCCGGGCTCGAGCACCCGACTGCGCAGCTCTCCGGGGGACAGAAGCAGCGTCTCGCGCTGGCCGGGATCCTGGCGATGCGTCCCGGGATGCTGCTGCTCGACGAGATCACCGCCCACCTCGACCCGGACGGGGTGGCGCAGATCCGCGACGCCGTCGTCGACGTCGCCGCATCCACCGGCGCCACATTGGTGGTCGTGGAGCACCGGCTCGAGCCGTGGATCGATCACGTCGACACGTTGATCGTCCTCGACTCCGGGTCAGGGGTGCGCCGTCGCGTGCCCGCCTCCGCGCTGCGGGAGGACCCCCATCTGCGGGCCGAGCTCGTCGAGCTGGGACTCTGGGTGCCCGGCCACGACCCTGCCGCCGCACTGCCGGCCTGGCGGCGGCCCGCGACGGGCGGACCGCTGCTCATCGGGGAGCGACTGGCGGTCTCACGGACCCCGCCGCGGCGCAGCTGGCGCCGCACCCCGCCGCCGACCCCGGTGCTCGACGGCGTCGACGTCGCCCTGCACCGCGGGCAGGCGCTCGGGATCGTCGGCCGTAACGGCGCCGGGAAGTCGACCCTGCTGCTCAGCCTCGCCGGCCTGATCCCCGTACACGGCGGCAGCCTACGGGCCTCGGACGCGCTGAAGGGGGAGCACGGCGCCGAGCTGGCCGACTCACCGGACCGGTGGGGATCGACGGAGCTGATCACTCGGATCGGCACCGTGTTCCAGGAACCGGAGCACCAGTTCGTCCGCGGCACCGTCCGGGAGGAGCTGGCGCTGGGACTCCGCCGGGCCGATCGGTCCGTCGCCGACGAGCCGGACACCGATCAGCGGGTCGAGGAGATGCTGCATCGGCTGCGCCTGGACCACCTGGCCGATCAGAACCCGTTCACCCTCTCCGGCGGGGAGAAGCGGCGGCTCTCCGTCGGGACCGCGCTGATCTGCGCGCCGGAGATCCTGATGCTCGACGAGCCCACCTTCGGGCAGGACGCGCACACCTTCGCCGAGCTGGCGATCCTGCTGCGCGAGCACCTCGATCGGGGCGGGACGGTGGTGGCGGTGACCCACGAGGACGCTTTCCTCCGCGCGCTCGACGGAGAGGAGTTCGACGTGAGCCCGCGCGACGAGGCGCGTCCCGAACACAACGACGACGCTCCTCGCTCCAGCGGCGCCCCCATTCTCTCCGGGGTGCGGTCGGCGGCCTGGTTGGGCCGGCGGAACCCGCTCGGGAAGCTGGCCGCGGTGCTGCTGGTCACCGGGGCGCTGGTCTCCACGATGGACTGGGTGAGCTCGATCGTCGTCGTCGCGGCCTCGTTCGCGCTGCTGCCTGTGGCGGGGATCCGGGTCGGGCAGTTCCTGCTGCGGGTGTGGCCCTTCGCCGTCGGCGGGGTGCTCATGGTGTGGTCGACTGCGCTGGCCGGCGAGGATTCCGGGGAGGTCCTGCTGGACCTGGGGTACGCGCAGGTCAGCGAGGGATCCCTGGAACTGGGCGTCGCGCTGGGCGTGCGTGCGTTCGCGATCGTGCTGCCCGCGGTGCTGGTGTTCTCTACGACTGACCCCACCGATCTTGCAGATTCGCTGGCTCAGGACCTGCGGCTACCCGCCCGGTTCGTACTCAGTGCGCTCGCGGGGATGCGGCTGCTGGGTCTGCTTACCCAGCGGTGGACGACCATCGGTCACGCCCGGCGCGCCCGGGGGATCACCGCCGACCGTGGGGTCGCGGCACGGCTGCGGGCGTTCGGGTCCCAGTCGTTCGGGTTGCTGGTCTCGGCGATCCGCACCGCGACGCGCCTCGCTGTGACCATGGAGTCCCGCGGATTCGGTGCAGGGACGCGCAGCTGGGCGCGGCCCTCGACGTGGCAAGCGGCTGACGCGTGGGTCGTCCTCGGCGGGGTGGGCCTGGCCGGCGCCGCCCTGGCTGCGGCGATGTTGGCCGGGACCTACAGCTCAGCGTGGTGAGCGGCGTAGGCTGGGCGCATGCGGATTGCAGCAGCACAGATCGTCACCGGCGAGGACACCCAGCAGAACCTTGAGCTCGTCCGCGAGTGGACGGACAAGGCCGCCGAGGCCGACGCGCAGGTCGTCGTCTTCCCGGAGGCCACCCACCGGCAGTTCGGCCACAACCTCACCTCCATCGCAGAACCCGTAGACGGCCCCTGGGCGCAGGCGGTGCGGGGGATCGCCGAGGAGGCGGGCGTTGTCGTCGTGCTGGGCATGTTCACCCCGGCCAGTCCCAGCGCGGAAGGCCGGCAGCGGGTGACCAATACGCTGCTCGCCGTCGGCGTGGACTCCGCCGGGAACCGGATTGATGCCTCCTATGACAAGATCCACCTCTATGACGCCTTCGGCTTCAAGGAGTCGGACAGCGTCGCCCCCGGGGAAGCCACGGCGAGGATCGACGTCGACGGCGTCCGCCTAGGTCTGGCCACCTGCTATGACGTACGCTTCCCCGCATTGTTCACCGCCCATGCCCGCGCCGGAGCGCAGGTGACGGTGCTGCCCGCCTCCTGGGGTGCAGGCCCTGGGAAGGTCGAGCAGTGGCAGCTGCTGACCCGCGCCCGCGCACTGGACTCGACGCAGTACATCGTCGCCTGCGGGCAGGGGAGTCCGGCAGCCGCCGGAGCCCCCGCCGTCGACGGGGCCCCCACCGGTGTGGGGCATTCCGCGATCGTCTCCCCGATGGGCAAGGTGCTCGCCGAAGCTGGTGAGCAGCCGGAGCTGCTCGTCGTCGATCTCGACCTCGAGACCGTGGACACTGCCCGGCGCAACGTGCCGGTGCTGGAGAACGCGAGGCCTGTGTGAACTCCCCGGCGCCGATGAAGATCGGCATGTACCTGTTCGAGAAACTGATGACCCAGCACAGCACCCCTGTGGTGGTGACCATCGCTCCGGGCCGTGTGGTGCTGGCCACCGAGGACCGTGTGCTGGCGGATATGCCCGCCGGTCAGCTGAGCACGAAGGTCTCGAAGATGCTCAAGCTCAACGAGCTCCACGGCCCCTGGGGCAAGTGGCTGCTGGGCGGGCTCGGCGCGGCGAAGAGCCCCGCGTTCACTGAGACCCAGGTGCAGGAGATCATGGCCGCACAGCAGATGGCTGCGCATGACCCCCAAGCCTCCCAGCTGGAGCTGGCCCACACCCTGTGGATCGGGAAACCGACCACTGCCGACGGCAGTAAGCAGGGCGGCCTGCGCTCCTTGAGTGCGGGCGAGGCGAAGCTGCAGCCGCGCGTCGCTCCCATCCTCGACGCCGCACTCATCGCCGCAGGCGTCCACCGCGCCTAACCACCCACGTTTATCCGAATCTCTTCGGAAATCCTGCCCCAACAGCAGTCGGATTCCCGAGAGGATTCGGATAAACGTGGGTGGGTGGTGGGGTGACGTAGGCCTCGACCTGTGATGTGATGGGACCAGTGACACGGGGTGCCGTGCGCCGATGACCGGCCGCGGCTGAGATGACACCCGTCGAACCTGATCCAGTTAGCACTGGCGAAGGGAATGTCCGGTTTCTGCGTACCTCAACGCGCCGTCGTTCGCCTTCGCCTCGAGATGAGAGGCAGGCCATGACCACCCCCACCACACCAGCTGAGCAGCACGCACTCGCCGACCAGATCGTCCTGGTCACCGGCGGCGCCCGCGGCCTGGGCGCCGCGATCTCCCGCGCATTCCTAGACGCCGGAGCACGCGTCCTCATCAACTACCGCACCTCAGCGGAGTCCGCGCAGGCGCTGGGCGAGCAGTTCCCGGAGCGTGCCCTGGCCGTCGCTGCCGATGTCCGCGACCCGGAGCAGGTCCGCGGACTGTTCGACGCCGCTGCTGAGCACTTCGGCGCCGCCCCCACCACCGTGGTGAACAATGCGCTGGTCGACTTCGTGTTCAACGGCGACGCGCGCTCGAAAGTCGCGGACCTCAGCGCAGACGAGCTCGCCGCGCAGTTTGCCGGCTCTGTGCAGGCCCCGGTGCAGGTGATCCAGGCCGCGCTGCCCGGCATGCGCGCCGCCGGATTCGGGCGGATCATCAACATCGGTACCAACCTGTTCCAGCACCCCGTGGTGCCTTACCACGACTACACCGCCACCAAGGCCGCCCTGCTCTCACTGACCCGCACCTTCGCCGACGACCTCGGCTGCGAGGGCATCACCGTGAACATGGTCTCCGGCGGTCTGCTGCGCACCACCGACGCCTCCGCCGCCACTCCGGAGGAGGTCTTCGACGGCATCGCCGCGGCCACCCCGCTGCGCACGGTCACCACACCCGAGCAGCTCGCTGATGCGGTGCTCTTCTTCGCCCACCCGTGGTCACGTGGAGTGACCGGCCAGAACCTCATCGTCGACGGCGGCCTGGTCAAAGGATGAGCATGACGACACCCACCACTTCACGGACAAACCACCCGAAGCCCCTGCGGCTCAACCTCTTCGCCTTCGGCGTCGGCCACCACAAAGCAGCCTGGCGGGCCAAGGATTCCCGGGTCGATGACCTCGGCGACATCACCTATTGGGAGGAGCTGGCGCAGATCTCCGAGCGAGGCACACTGGATGCCATGTTCCTCGCCGACGGGCAGTCGGTCACCGCCTCAGCGATGCAGGACGGTCCGCTCTGGTATCTGGAACCGGTGACCACGCTGAGTGCGGTGGCCCGGGCGACCGAGCACATCGGCTTGGTCACCACCGTCTCCGCCAGCTTCTGGACCCCATACCACGCCGCCCGGATGCTGGGGTCACTGGACCACATCTCCGGCGGCAGGGTCGGGTTCAACGTGGTGACCTCCATGTTCGACGCCGAGGCCCAGAACCACGGGATGCAGGCGCTGCCGGGCCATGCCGAACGCTACGCTCGGGCAGCTGAGTTCATCGATGCGGTGCGCGGGCTGTGGGGAAGCTGGCCGGCATCGTCGGTCCTCGCCGACCGGGACGGCAGCTACGTGGACCCTGAGACGGTCCACAGCATCGACCACCACGGCGAGCACTTCCGGGTGGCCGGGCCGCTGAACGTGCCCAGCCCGCCGCAGGGAGAACCGGTGCTCTTCCAGGCCGGCGCCTCGGATCAGGGCCGGAATCTCGCGGCCCGGTACGCCGAGGGCATCTACGCCGTGGCCTATGACCTCCCCGCGGCCCAGGAATACCGGTGGGACGTACGCCGTCGTGTGGCTGAGGCCGGGCGGGATCCTGACGCGGTGGCCATCATGCCCGGGTTGGTGACCTATGTCGGTTCCACGATGGAGGAGGCTCGGGCGAAGCAGGCGGAGCTGGATGCGCTGCTGCCGGCCGAGGAGTCGCTGCGCCAGCTCAGCGTGTTCGTCGGGCAGGACACCTCCGGCTGGGAGCTCGACGCGCCCGTGCCCCAGCTGCCGCCGCTGGAGGAGTTCACCGGCCCGCAGGGACGCTACGCGACCATCCTGCGGATCATCGAGACCGAGCGCCCCACGGTGCGCCAGCTGCTGGGTCGACTCGCCGCCGGGGGAGGGCACTGCACCATGGTCGGCACGCCGGAGTCGATCGCCGATGAGATCGAGCGGTGGCTGGATGAGGGCGGGGCTGACGGGTTCAACCTCATGCCGCCGTCGCTGCCCGCCGGCATCGAGGACTTTGTGGAGCATGTGGTGCCCGAGCTGCGGCGTCGCGGCCGGTTCCGCACCGCCTACGAAGGCACCACGCTGCGCTCCCACCTCACCGAGCAGCAGCCACGTTTATCCGAATCTCTTGGGTGATCCGAACGCTATTGGGAGGGGATCTCCGAAAGAGTTCGGATAAACGCAGGAGTCAGGTGGGAAGTGAGGTGAGGAAGGACTCGACGGCCTGGTTGAAGCTCTCGTCGACGTCCTGAGGCAGGGCGAAACCGCCGCCCAACTCCAAGGCGACGAACCCGTGGAGGATCGCGCGGAGACGGCGGATCACATGGACCTCGGCGTCGGCATCGAGCGCATACCCGCGCAGGGTGGCGGCGATGACCCGCACCAGCTGATCGGAGACCTCGACGTCGGCCTCGGAGCTGGGGTTCGCGGCGGTCAGCGTGTAGGGATAGGCCCCGGGATTCCGCAGCGCCCATTCCCGGTAGGCGACGGAGAGTCGGTGTACGGCGTCGTCCCCAGATCGACCAGTCACGGTGTCAGTGAGGACCCCGAGCAGCTCCCGTTTGGCGACGACGCTGACAGCGATGCGCAGATCCTCGGCTTCCCTGTGGCTGGTACGCGTCGTCTGGGAGAAAGCGCTGGCGTATTCCGGACGCCGCAGGGAGGCCCGCACTGCGGTACGGTGCGCCTCGAAGTCTCCCGGTCGGTGTCCGGTGAGCACCAACGCGCGGACCAGCTCCGGTCGGCGCGCGGCCACGATGACTGCGGCCGCCGCGGACATGGAGGAGTCGATGAGCACGGCGGGGGTGCCGATCTCTTCCACCAGCGTGATGAGATCTTCGGCAGTGGCTTCATCGCCGTACTCGGCGAAGCTCGCATCGCTGTCACCGTGCCCGCGCAGCTCGGCAGTGATGGTCTCGTATTCGGCCTCGACGAGGCCGGGGATCAGGTTGCGGAACGTTCTGCGCAGATCACCCATACCGGGGGAGAGGAGCACTGGATCCCCGGCGCCGGTGCGTGAATAGGACGTCGCCGTCGGGTTGATTCAGCCGCAGGGTGGGGATGAACAGAGCGTCGCTGGTCATAAAGCTATGCTGCGAAGCTATTTGGCTAATGACAATAGCTGACGGGCGGGGGCCTCGTGACGAACAGGGCCCCGTTCTGTGCCAGAGTTGAGAACATGCTGCGCAAGGAGGCCTACACCGACAGCGACGGGACCCTCGTCTACCCCTCGGTCGCCTCAAGACCGCAGCCCGAGATCCAGCTCGGCCCCGTGGACCGGCTGCTCGGGCCGGTCAGCACCGCGCTGATGATCGCCGCCGTCGCGGGGTTCATCGGGGTCGCGCGGCAGGCCGGCGGCGAGGTGCCGGTGCACTTCGGTGTCGACGGCGAAGCCACCCGCACCGGAGGGATCTGGACCGAAGGGACGATCACGTTCTTGCTCGTGGGCCTCGTCTGGGCTGGGTTGCTCGTCCTCGCCCGCTATCCGAGGGTCTACAACTATCCGCACATGCTCACCGAGCACAATGTGCAGGCGCAGTACCGCAACGGGGTGCAGATGGTGCTGCGGAATGCTGCGGCCCTGCCGCTGATCCTCCTCGACCTGGTGCTCGTCTGGGGCGCGGTATTCCCCACGGTGATCCTCACGCCGCTCGCCGTCGTCGTCCTGCTGCTCGTCACCGCCGTCGGCGTGGTCCGCGCGTTCCGGCTCACCGGCTGAGCAGCGCCCGTTCCTTCGCATCGCTGAGGCCCGCCCCCTGCGGTCCGCCGCGCGATTCCTCGAAAGCCAGCGCATCCTGCAACGTCTGTGACAGCGGGCTGCGCACCAACCCGGCCTCGAGGGCCCGGCTGGAATCAGCTGTGGCGCCCCACCGCAGCTCCGGCATCGGGAGCCACAGCGGGAGGCTGTCCGGTCCCATCCACGGGGAGACACCTTCCTCGAGCAGGGCCGAGGCTGAGACAGGTTCGATGCCGGCCGAACTGCCGGATGCTCGGCGCGCCAGCTCCAGCAGCTCACCCAGCGAGGTCGTCTCTCCCGCGGCATTGAACACCCCGCCGACCCCCTTCTCCAGGCAGTGCAGAATCCACGCCGCGAGATCGTCGACGTCGAGCAGCGCGATCGGAAAATCCAGGTCTCCGGGGACGACGACCTTCTCGCCCACCGGATGGGCGAACCTCCAGGGGTAGTACCCGCTTCGCCCCGTGCGATCATCCGCACCTGAAATCAGCCCGGGCCGGATCACCGTGGCAAGCTTCCCATGAGCGCGGGCAACGGCCGTTTCACAAGCCACCTTGGCGGCACCGTACTGACTCATATCGGTGAACTGATCAGCTGCTAAGGGCGCCCATGCCTCGGCGGACTCCTGACGATCCGGGACGTCACTGTGACGGTAGACGCTGACGGAGGAGAGGTAGACGACGTGCGCTGTGTTGATGGCAGCCAGTGCCTCGCGCACCTGGCCCGGCTGTGACGAGAGCTCGACGACGGCGTCCCACCGCTCCGCCGAGACCTCGTCATAGGCGCGGGGCTGATCGCGGTCAGCCCGGACGAACCGCACGCCGTGCGGGGCAGGGCTCGTGCCCCGGGCCAGGCAGGTGACAGCGTGACCCCGCTCGTGGGCTGTGCGTGCGATGGCGGCACCGAGCTGACCGGTGCCGCCGAAGATGAGGATGCGCATGAGACCAGCATCTCCCGTCTCGGAGCAGCTGAGAAGTGCGCACTGCTCTCACCTGGTGATCCGGCTCCTCACTCCCCGGGATGATTGACCGGCAGATCCTCGGCCAGGAAGCCGCGCAGCGCCTCGGTGATCTCGTCGTCGACGCGCAGCTGCGTCTCATCCACCCGCCACACCGGCACCACTCCGCGCACTGAGGCGGCGAGGAACACGTGATCGGCGTCGAGCAGCTGCTGCGGAGTCAGCGGGCCATAGCCCAGCTCCCAGCCGGCACGCGAGGCCGCCGCGAAGATCGCACCCTGAGTGGTGCCCGGCAGCACGCCAGCCTCCAGCAAAGGCGTCACCAGCTGCGGGGTCTGCCCCTCACGGTGGTTCACCAGCAGCACCGTCGAGTTCGGGCCCTCCAACAGCTGCCCGTCAGAGGTGTGGAAGATGACGTCGTCGTGGCCGTGGGCCTTGGCCCAGCGCTGCGAGGCCATGTTGATCGCGTAGCTCAGCGTCTTCGCACCCAGCAGCAGCCACGGGGCACGCTCGGCGACGTCGGCGTCGACCCCGCGGTCCAGCAGCGTCACGCTGAACTGCGTGGACTGATCGGCCTTCGCCCATGCCGGTGCCGGGGAGAGCAGCACCCAGTAGGTGCCCGCATACTCCGGGTCCTCCGAGGCCGGTTCCCCGTCCACCCCGCGGGTGGCGGTCAGCCGCACCATCAGCTCCTCCGGCACACCTCCGCGGGCCCGGTATTCCTCCAGTCCGCGTTCGACGGCGGCCCGCCACGCCGACTCCGGCGGGATGCCCAGCTCCATCATCCGCGCCGAACGGCGCAGCCGCTCCAGATGGGCGTCGTATTTGCGCACATGCCCGTCGAGCACGTGCATCGTCTCGAAGATCCCGTCCCCGCGGACCACGCCCAAGTCCGTCACCCGCAGCTGCGGCTGATGCGGGTCGAAGATCATGCCCTCGGGGTGCTCAGCATCGAGCCTTACGCCGACGGCGGCCACATTGTCCTCACGGAAGTGCTCTGCCATACCCACAGCATAGTCCTCACCTCAGACACCCGCCCGCTGAGACGGCCGTCCCGGCGAGTACTATGGATAACCCGGCTCTGGGCGCTTCACCCAGCCGGACCCAGGAGGTGAGTCGAGGCGTGCTCTGGCCGCTGAGCGGTTTCAGCATCGATACTCTGCCTGAGTGGCTGATCTGGATCGTGCTCGTCGTCGAAGTCGGTGTGCGTATCGCCGTGCTCGGCATCATCCCCGGCAACCGCCGTCCCGCCACCGCGATGGCGTGGCTGCTGGCCATCTTCTTCATCCCGGCGATTGCGCTACCGCTGTTCCTGCTGATCGGGACCAATAAGCTCTCCCGACGGCGGCAGGACCGTCAACGCGTCATCAACGAGGCGCTGCTGAAGGCCACCAGTCACATGGACCTCACTGACCACCTGCTGGCCTGCGGTGAACAGCTGCGCGGCACCATCACACTGAACCGTAACCTCGGCGCCTTCCCCATCCACGAGGGCAACCACCTGCGTCTGCTCGGCGAATACGAGGACGCCTTCGAATGGATGGTCGAGGCCATCGACTCCGCGCAAGAGTACGTGCACGTGCTCTTCTACATCATGGGCGATGACCCGCACTACGCAGGCCCGGTGTTCGACGCGATGGAGCGTGCCGCCGACCGCGGGGTCACCGTCCGGCTGCTCTATGACCACATGGGCACGATGCGCGTGAAGGGGTACCGGCGGCTCCGGCGTCGGCTGAAGGCCTCGCGGATCCAGCACCATGCGGTGCTGCCGGTGCGCCCGCTGAAGCGCCGGTTCTCCCGGCTGGATCTGCGCAACCACCGCAAGATCGTCGTCGTCGACGGCGAACGGGCGCTGACCGGCTCCACCAACCTCATCGAACCGCATTATCACCGGCCCTCGGCAGTGCGCTCAGGCAGGCGCTGGGTGGAACTCAACGTGGTGGCCTCCGGGCCGGTGGTCACTGGGCTGGACATCGTCTTCGCCTCCGATTGGTACACCGAGACGGAGGAGAACATCGCCGAGCGACTGGGGATCGACCTGCAGGAGGACGAGGACGCCCGCGGCGGATCTCTGGTGCAGGTGGTGCCCTCGGGCCCGGGGTTCCCGGATGAGAACAACCTGCGCCTGTTCAACGATCTGCTCTACAACGCGGTCCACCGGGTGGTGATATGCACGCCGTACCTGGTGCCGGATGATTCCCTCCTCTACGCGGTCACCGGTGCCGCGCACCGCGGGGTGGAGGTCACCCTGCTGGTCTCCGAACGGGCGGACCAGGCGGTGGTCCACCATGCCCAGCAGTCCTACTACGAGGGGCTGCTGGAGGCCGGGGTGCGGATCCACCGGTACCCGGCGCCCGATGTGCTGCACGCGAAGTTCATGCTGATCGATCAGGACACGATGGTCATCGGCTCCTCGAACATGGATATGCGCTCGTTCAGCCTGAACCTGGAGGTCACGCTGCTGATCATCGACGCGGCGATGGTGGAACAGACCGATGCGGTGCTCGCGCAGTACATGGAGGTCTCCCGGCCGTTGACCCTGGAGCAGTGGCGCCAGCGTCCGCTGCGGGTCCGCTACCTGGACAATGTCTGCCGGCTCACGGCCGGGTTGCAGTAGCCGGGTCCCGGCCTGCCCGTCCCACTCCACTCCCTCCCCATCGAGGGAGAGAAACTCGTGCCGGATTTCGGCGTGTCGGCACCAGATTCTCTCCCTCGATCAGGGGTGATGGCGGGCAACTCATCGGGGGAGAGAAATTGGTGTCCCATACCGGCGAGTTGCAGTAAATTTTGCTCCCTCGATGAGGGGTGGCTGGCGTGGCAGGCCTCTAGGGTCGGCGGGGTCAGCGCCGGTACTTGGAGTGCCGGCGGAGGTGTCCGAGCCCGTCGGCCACCATCCAGCCGCCGACGCCCAGCTGGACCACTGACACCCAGGCCCAGCCGATCTCGAACCAGAGGAAATAGATTCCAGTGGCTGCGATGAGCAACCCCGCGATCAGAGTGAGCCAGGAGGCCCGGCGGGGCTGGACGGTGATCTCTTCGGCCATAGCTCCAGCCTACGACGCCGGGTCGATCCCTGCCGTCGGCTCCGGCCCCGCCCTGACCCCGACGGCCGCCCCCGACCCCGCCCTCGACGCCCAGCACGACTCCAGCGCACCTGCCCGGACCCCGTACGATGGCGACGTGACCCCCACTCGCCCCGCTCCCGCCCGCGGTCGCCCGCGCAGCACGACCTCCCACCAGGCTGTGCTGCAGGCCGTGGCGCATCTGATCGACGTCGAGCAGCTCGGCTTCGAGCAGCTCACCATCGAAGGCATCGCCGCCCAGGCCGGAGTCGGCAAGCAGACCATCTACCGGTGGTGGCCGGATAAGGCCGCCATCGTCATGGAGGCGATCCAGGCGGGCAAGCTCGCGCTGGACATCGGAGAGGTGCCGGACACCGGCGACCTCACCGCGGATCTGCGGATGTGGATGCGTCAGGCTCGTCAGCGGGTGTTCACCGAGAAGAACATGGCCCTGGCCCGCAGCCTGATCGTCGCGCTGGTCGCCTCGGGGGTGACGGTGGAGGAGTATGTGCCCGGCGGCAGCATCCAGGAGGGCTCCCAGCTGGCGCAGCGGCTGGAGTCGGAGGAGCGTGCCGGCAGGCTGCGTGAAGGGATCGACGTCGAGGCGGCGGCCTTCGCTCTGCTGGATCCGGTGGTCATGAAGATGATCGCCGGGCAGGTGCCGGAGCCGAACTGGTTTGATGCGCTGGTCGACGTGATCGTCGATGGTGTGCGCCGCTGAGGTGCCCGTGAGTTCTGCCACACGCGCGGCAGAACAGCCCGCAGAGATTTGCGAGACGTAGAGTTCCATATATCCTGGTGCAGGCGCGGCGAGTCCTCGTCCGCGCGCAGACCGCTCCTACCCCTCTTCCCGGGAGACCTTCATGGCAAAACTCCTCTACCGGCTCGGGCTGCTCAGCGCCCGCCGCGCCAAGACCGTCATCGCCGCATGGTTCGCGATCCTCGCCGTCGCGGTGACCTCCTTCCTGGCCTTCGGTGGGCAGCTGAGCAACCAGATCTCCCTGCCTGACCTGGAGACCACTGAGGTCGCCGATCGGATGTCCGAGGAGATCGAAGACGGCTCCGGCGGCAGCGCCCAGGCGGTCATCCGCACTGACGACGGCGAAGCCTTCACCGATGAGCAGCGCGACCAGCTCGCCGAGCTCTTCGAGGAGGTTGAGGCCGAAGACGTTGTCACCTCGGTGACCGATCCCTTCGACGCGGCTGAGGAGATGGACTCCAACCGTGCCGAGCTCGAGGACGGCCAGCAGGAGCTCGAAGACGGCAGGCAGCAGCTGGAGTCCGGTCAGGAGGAGATCGAGGCTAACCAGGAGGAGCTCGACTCCGGTCAGGAGCAGCTCGACGCCGCCATCGAAGAGGCTCAGGATGCCGGCATGTACGAGGCCGCTCAGGAGCAGTTCGACGAGCAGCAGGCCGAGATCGACGAAGGCCAGGAGCAGCTCGACGAGGCCCGGACTGAGCTGGAGGAGAACCGGGAGGAGCTGGAGTCCGGCGAGGCTGAGCTGACCCGCGGCGAGCAGATGCTCGACCTCTCCGATGGGCTGGGCACGGTCTCCGAGGACGGCGACGTCGCCGTGCTCACCGTCAACTTCCCCGAGTCCGTGCAGGGCGTGGACATGGACGAGCTCTCGGTGATCTCCGAGATGCTCGCCGACGCCGACATCGACGGTGTCGAGATCCTGCCTTCCCAGGAGCTCGCCTTCGAGACCCCGGCGCTGTTCTCCAAGGCCGAGGCCATCGGCCTGATCGTGGCCGCGATCGTGCTGATCGTCATGCTCGGCACCTTCATCGGCGCGGGCCTGCCGCTGCTCAATGCGCTGGTCGGCGTCGGCGTCGGTGTGGCCGGTGCCCTCTCGCTCTCCGGCGCGGTGGAGATGATGTCGGTGACCCCCATCCTGGGGCTCATGCTCGGCCTCGCCGTCGGCATCGACTTCGCCCTGTTCATCCTGCACCGGCACCGACGGCAGCTGAAGGAGGGCATGGACGTCGTCGACTCGATCGCCCTGGCCAACGGCACCGCCGGCAATGCGGTGATCTTCGCCGGGGTGACGGTCATCATCGCGCTGCTGGCGCTCAACGTCACCGGGGTCGGGTTCCTCGCGCTGATGGGCTCGGTGGCCGCGTTCTGCGTGTTCATCGCCGCACTGATGGCGGTCACCATGACTCCGGCGACGATGTCGCTGGTGGGACTGCGGATCCTGTCGAAGAAGGAGCGCGCGCAGGTCGGCCACGTCTCGGCCAACGGCATCACCGAGGGGATGAAGACTCCCCGGCAGGTGGTCATCGCCTTGGCGGCGGTGGCCGCGCTGGTCACCCTGGCGCTGCCGGTGTTCTCGCTGCGCCTCGGGCTGCCCGATGCCTCGGTGGAGGCGGAGGACTCGGCGCCGTACCAGGCCTATGAGCAGATCGAGGAGTCCTTCGGGGCGGGGATGAACGCTCCGCTGCTGGTGCTCGCCGATCTGCCCCAGGGTTTGGGGGAGGACGAGGCCGCTGAAGAGCAGATCGCTGTGGCCCAGGAGCTGCTGGACCTCGAGGACGTCGAGGCGGCGGTGCCCACCGGCACCAGCGCTGATGACACGGTGGCATCCTTCGCGGTGATCCCCACTGACGGGCCGGCCTCCGAGCCCACTGAGGAACTGGTGCATCAGCTGCGCGACGGCGACGTCCTGGCGGGGACTGAGGTCTCCGACGTCGAGATCTCGGTGGCCGGTGCTGCGGCGGCGAACATCGACATCTCCGATGTGATCGCCGATGCGCTGCCGCTGTACCTGGGGCTCGTCGTCGGGCTGTCCCTGCTGCTGATGGTGATGGTGTTCCGTTCGCTGCTGCTGCCGCTGGTGGCGACGCTCGGCTTCGTCGGCTCCTTCGCCGCGGCGATGGGCGCGGTGGTGGCCGTGTACCAGTGGGGGTGGTTGGCTGATCTCTTCGGGGTCAGCGGCACCGGCCCGATCCTCACCTTCCTGCCGATCATCGCCGTGGGTATCCTCTTCGGCCTGGGCATGGATTATCAGCTGTTCACCGCCACCGGGATGCGTGAGGCTTACGCTCACGGGGCGAAGCCGCGGGTTGCGGTCCGCAAGGGCCTGCTGGCCGGGCGCGCGGTGGTCACCGCGGCCGCGCTGATCATGACCTCAGTGTTCGCCGGGTTCATCTTCACCGATGACGTGATGGTGACCTCCATCGGTTTCGCTCTGGCGCTGGGTGTGCTGCTGGATGCCTTCGTGGTGCGGCTGCTGCTGGTGCCGGCGGTGCTGCACCTGCTGGGTCCGGCGGCGTGGTGGCTGCCGAAGTGGCTGGATCGGATCATCCCCGACGTCGACGTCGAGGGTGCGGCGCTTGAGGCTGAGGTGACGAAGCGTTCGGAGGGTGCGGGGATCTAACTCCCACCTTCACCACATCGAGTCCCCGATTCCTGCAGCAGTTCAGGCCGTTTTCGGCCCGACACGCGGCAGGAATCGGGGACTCGATGTGTCTGGGGATCGTCCTCGTTGACACTGACTCCGTTCCATGGTTCATTAGTAGAGTAATGAACCAACGGGGTAGGGAAGTCCAGTAGGCTGATCGCGTTCCACAGGTGGATCGAGGAGGACTGATGGACGAAGGCCGCGCACTGTTCGTGCAGATCGCCGAGCAGATCGAAGCCTCAGTGCTGGACGGCACTCTGGCCGAGGGCGAGCGCGCGCCGTCGACCAATGAGCTCTCCGCATTCCACCGGATCAACCCGGCCACCGCGGCCAAGGGCATCAACCTGCTGGTGGACCGCGGCATCCTGGTCAAGCGCCGAGGCCTCGGCATGTTCGTCGCCGAGGGTGCCCGCGAGGTGCTGCGGCAAGACCGACGGCGCGAGTTCGCCGATCGCTACCTCACCCCGCTGCTCACCGAAGCCCGCGCCGTCGGGCTGACGACCGAAGCCGTCGTCGAGATGATCCGCACTCAGCCTGATCCCTGAACCACTGGAAGCACTGACAGGGGCCCGGCTGGGCGCAGAGGGAGGAACACTATGTATGCCGCCGTCGAGGTGCGGGACCTGACCCGCAGATACGGTGACGCACTGGCCCTGGACCATGTGTCACTGAGCCTGGAGTGCGATGTCATCCACGGGCTGCTGGGCCGCAACGGAGCCGGGAAGACCACGCTGATGTCGCTGATGACCGCCCAGGACTGGCCGAGTTCCGGAGATGTGGAGGTCTTCGGACAGCGACCGCATGAGAACGAGAGCGTGCTGCCGCGGATCTGTTTCGTCCGCGAGGACCAGCGCTATATCGACGACGCCCTGGCCTCCCACGCCTTCCGCGCCGCGGCGCAGGCGTTCCCGCGCTGGGACCAGGCGGTGGCCGATCAGCTGATGGCCGAGTTCCGGGTGCCGGAGAAGACGCGGATCAAGAAGATGTCCAAAGGGCAGCGCTCGGCGGTGGGAGTGATCATCGGCATCGCCTCGCGGGCTGAGATCACCTTCTTCGACGAACCGTATATGGGACTCGACGCCGTGGCCCGCCAGCTGTTCTATGACCGGCTGCTCGAGGACTACGCCGAGCATCCGCGCACTATCGTGCTCTCCTCCCACCTGATCGATGAGATCGCGCACCTGGTGGAGAACGTCATCGTCATCGACGGCGGGCGGATCCTGGTGGACGAGTCCGCCGAGGACCTGCGCGGCCGGGCGGTGACATTGGTGGGCCGGGCCGATGCGGTGGCGGAGATCGTCGGTCAGCGCGAAGTGCTGCACCGCGAATCGTTAGGCCGGATGGTGCGGACCACTGTGCTCGGCAGCCTGGATGACACGGAGCAGCGCCGCATCGCCGAGCTCGATGTGGACGTGGTGCCGGTCTCGCTGCAGCAGCTGGTGGTCCGGATGACCTCGCGAGAGCACGTACAGGATGAAAAGGGGCAGTCATGACCACGACGGCATCGACATCAACTATCGGCACCCGAGACGAGGCGAGCCTGCGCTCGCGCATTCCGGCCGCGTTCCGACTGCAGTTCACCGTCCCCAGTCAGCTGATCTGGGTGCCGCTGATCGTCTTCGGCGCCTCATGGGTCATCAGCTTCGGTATCGGCTTCTGGATCAATCAGATCACGGAGGCAGAGTACGGCGTGGCGGACTCGGTGACCGGAGCCAGCCAGGCGACCATCTGGACATTGGGTTTCCTGGCGGCCTATGTCTCCTCACACACCTTCCCCTTTGCGTTGGCGCTGAGCTACAGCCGACGGGTGTTCATGATCGGCGTCTCCCTGGCCTTCGCCGCCGTCAGCGCCTGCTTCGGCCTCGGTGCCGCCCTCGCAGCCTGGCTGGAGGAGGCGACCGACGGATTCGGCGTCGGCGCCTATACCTTCGCCATGCCGTTGCTGATCGATGACGGCCTCGTCGCCCTGGGTCTCTTCGCCGCTGCTCTGGCCTTCGCCGTCATGCAGTTCGGCTTCTTCTGGGCCAGCCTGTACCGCCGTCTGAGGCTGATACAGCTGTGGGCGGTGATCATCGCGATGGTGCTGGTCCTGGCCGTGGCGGCCATGATGATCACCACCTACGACGGCTGGGCAGCGGTCGGCCGGTGGTTCCTCCAGCAGCACATCGCCGGACTCGCCGGATGGCTGGGACTGCTGAGCCTGCTCGGCGTGGGGGCGAACTACGCGGTGATCCGCCGGTCCACAGCGTGAGCTCGGCCGGTGCGGTGGGGCCGCCCGGGTGCCTGCTCAGGCGCCGCTGTCAGGCACGGCCGTCAGGCGCATTCGTCACGCACCGCCGCGGGAGTCGAGGGGATCCTCGTCGTCGCCGTTGAGCGGTTCGTCGAGCAGCTCGTGGACCCCGTCGATGATCCGGTTCGGGCGGAACGGATAGTCGGCGATGTCCGCACGCGAGGACACCCCGGACATCACCAGCACCGTGTGCATACCAGCCTCCATGCCGGCGATGATGTCGGTGTCCATGCGGTCGCCGATCATCGCGGTGTGCATCGAGTGGGCGCCCAAGCGGTTGAGTGCGGAGCGGAACATCATCGGGTTCGGCTTGCCCACCACATAGGGCTTGCGGCCGGTGGCCTTGGTGATCAGTGAGGTGATCGCTCCGGTGGCCGGCAGCACGCCCTCGGGGGAGGGGCCGGTGGCGTCCGGGTTGGTGGAGATGAACCGGGCGCCGTCGCGGATCAGCCGGACTGCGCGGGTGATGGCCTCGAAGCTGTAGTTCCGTGTCTCACCGACCACCACGTAGTCCGGATCCACCTCGGACATGATGAAGCCGGCCTCATGCAGTGCGGTGGTGAGTCCGGCCTCGCCCACCACGAAGCAGGTGCCTCGAGTGTTGGCGTGCGGGTCCACCTGATTGGCGAGGAACTTCGCTGTGGCCAGTGCGGAGGTCCAGATCCGCTCCTCGGGGACGACCAGACCGGAGTTGCGCAGGCGGGCGGCGAGATCCCGGGCCGTATAGATCGAGTTGTTGGTCAGCACCAGGTAGGGAAGATCCGCCCGGCGCCACTGTTCCAGCAGCTCAGCGGCGCCGGGGAGCGGCTCCTGCTCGCGGACGAGCACGCCGTCCATATCGGTCAGCCAGCATTCGATCGACTCAGCGCTCATGTCCCCAGTCTAGTGGTGGGGTGTCGGCAGTCCTATGGGGGTGGGGCACCGGTGCGCTCGCTTCGGCTATGACTGTGGTTCGGGCTGCGATATATGGCCAGCACGGCGCATATCTGTAGCTGAGTGTGGAGGCCTGCCAAGGAGAGAGCCCCCGGGAACCTGGCCTGCGTGAGGGGAACGCATCAGATCGGCCAGCCCGGGGGCTCTCGTATCACTCGCACCTTGATGAGGTAGTCACTACTCTACGAGTCGATGTTTGGGGCAAGCCCTGTAGAGGCTGACAGTTCCCTGTGAGTTTCTGGCCGCCGGTGCGCAGGCAGCACGGTTCACCGGATGCGCTCGCCGGCATGTTCAGTCTGTCCGGCCGAGGTCACGCCGCAGTGCATCGAGCTGACGCCGTTCCTTCTTGGTCGGCCGCCCGGCGCCGCGCGGGCGCACCGGCAGTCCGAGATCCCGGGGACGTTCCCGGGGAGGGGAGTGGTCCCGGTAAGCGGTACGAGCTACGGGTGGACCCACGCGCTTGGAGTGGGTATGCACCACTTCGAGGACGATCTCATGACCGGGCCTGCGGATGCGGATCACGGTGCCGGGAGTGATCTTCACCGAAGCCTTCACCGGGTCTCCGTCGATCGTGATGTGCCCGGCCCGGCAGGCCTGTGTGGCGGAGGAGCGTGTCTTGAACTGCCGCACCGACCACAGCCAGGCATCGATCCGGACCGGCTTGATGGGGCCCTCCGAAGATGGCGGAGAAGTCATCGCCCCAGTCTAAAATGCCGGAGTCCACGAGGTGCCCGGACGGTCCGCGGACAGCAGCAGACCCCGTATCGACGACGTGAGGGGGACGTCTGCAATGTCGATACGGGGTCTGCTTGTATCACTCGCACCTTGAAGAGGCACTCTCTACTGTAAGCCTCCATCGTGAAGGATCAATGGGTAGAGCCTGGGAGTTCTCTGAATTTGTGGGGACGGGCGGGTGAACGCGAGTCATCGCAGGTCAGCGGGCCGGAAGGCCGCATGAATTCACCGCAGGTTCACCACCAGGCCTTCACGAAACCTGAGCGTCGTCTATACTCAGGCTGACAGCGTCGCCCGCGCGTGCGTGCCTCCACCGGCCGCGACACGGACAGCGCCTTCCCCGTCACCCCCGCTATGCCGCGAGACTCCTCACGGCGCAGCACCCTGCCCTGGCTCCGTCCGTCACGGACGGTGATCCCGCCTGTCCCACGCCGGATCACTACCTCGGCAGCACTGCGCCGCACCCTGGAGCCCCGCACCCAGCAGACGCCCTCACCTTCGAGAGCGTCCCCGTGAGGAAGGCGCCCCGTGCCCAAGAAGCTCTCCGCCGCCGTCGTCGGCACCCTGATCGTCGGGCTGTCTCTGCCCCTGAACGCTCCCGCCGCCACAGCCGCCGTGGTCCAGGCCGCGCCATCGTCGGTCGCTCTGCCGGGCGGGGCACAGGCTGGCCTGGCGCCGATGGTGGCCCCTGCCACCACGTTCCATGATCCGCTGCCTGCCGGCGTCTACCGTTACACCTCCGAGCACGGCGCCCGATGCATCCCCATCCGCGGCTCCTCCACCACCCACCCGGGACAGGACCTCGGCGCCTCCGAGGGCACTCCCATCCGCGCCATCGCCGCCGGCAAAGTGGTCCGCACCTTCAGCGGCACCGCCTCCCAGGCCGGGTACGTGGTCATCGAACACAGCATCAACGGCCGGACCATGCACAGCGCGTATGTGCACATGTGGAACGCCAACAGCCACGTGCGGATCGGCCAGACCGTACGCGGCGGGCAGACCATCGCGCTGGTCGGCAACTCCGGACCCTCGACGGCCCCGCACCTGCACCTGGAGATCTGGGACGGCGCCTGGCTGCGTGGCACCTCGGTCAAGCCCACCACCTGGCTGGCCGCCCGCGGCGTGGACCTCAAAGGCAAAGCCGCCAGCGTCCTGAACATCACCCGTCCCAGCACCTGCAGCTACTACGCCTTCAACGCCACCAGCCTGTACTCCCAGGCGAACACCACCTCGCCGGTGCTCGCGCAGCTGGCCGCGGGCACGCCGATGGTCGGTTTCCCCGGGGCGATGACCAACAGCATGGTGCAGGTCCGCGCCGGCGGACTCCTGGGCTGGGTGCCGCACTTGAGCGTCACCCCCAGCCGCCCCAACGGGTACCCGGGGCGGGTGACTCCGGTCGCGCCGACGACGACCACCTCCGCCTCCGGCACCTACCGCGCCACCACTCAGCTCAACGCGCGCTCCGGGCCCGGAACCTCCCACGGAGTGGTCACCACTCTGCGCAGCGGCCAGCAGATCGCAGTGACCGGGCGCAGCTCGAACGGGTGGTTCCGGTTCACCAGCGGCGGGCGCACGGTCTGGGCCAGCGGGGCGTACCTCGAGGCAGTGGTCTCGAACGTCACCTCGGCCTCGGGGACCTATGAAGCCACCGGCAGGGTGAATATCCGGACCGGGCCGGGGACGAGCCATGCGCGGGTGGGCCAGCTCAACCGGGGCGAGACGGTTCGAGTGACGGGGCGCAGCGGCAACTGGTTCCGTGCGACCCGCAACGGCAGCACAGTGTGGATCCACGCAAACTATCTGCGCGTCGCAGTGGCGAACGTCGTCTCTGTCTCGGGAACGTACGAGGCCACCGGCCGGGTGAATATCCGGACCGGGCCGGGCACCAGCCATGCGCGGGTGGGCTCGCTCTCCCGCGGGGACCGGATCACCGTGACCGGACGCAGCGGCAGCTGGCTGCGGGGAACCCGCAACGGGCAGACCGTGTGGGTCTCGGGCAGCTACGTGCGTGCGGTGGTCGCCGACGTCGCGCGGGCCGGTGGGACCTATGAGGCCACGGGTCGGGTGAATATCCGGACCGGCCCGGGAACGGGCCATGCGCGGGTGGGGTCGCTCTCCCGTGGGGATCGGGTGACGGTGACCGGCCGCAGCGGCAGCTGGTTCCGGGCGACACGCAACGGCCGCACCGTGTGGATCCACGGCAATTATCTGCGCGCCGCAGTGGCCAACGTCGCCTCCGCCTCGGGGACGTATGAGGCGACGGGTCGGGTGAATATCCGCACTGGGCCGGGCACCAGCCATGCGCGGGTCGGGTCGCTGTCTCGTGGGGATCGGGTGACGGTGACCGGTCGCAGCGGCACCTGGTACCGGGCTACTTACCAGGGCAGCACCGTGTGGATCTCCGGGTCCTATCTGCGCCAGGCCGCCGCTGAGCGGACCGCCGGGACCACCACCTGGGTGAATATGCGTGCCGGGGCGGGGATGAGCCATGCGGTCTCGCAGACCGTGGCACCGCAGACCGTGGTGCGGATCATCAGCGGGCCGCAGCAGGGCTGGTACCGCGTCTCGGTCAACGGGCGCACCGGCCGGATATACGGCACCTACCTGAACTTCCAGGCCGGTGGGCAGGTGATGCATCACGAGATGGAGAACCTGGAACCCACGGAGCTGGTGGCGCGGCGTGACACCGTGTTGCGTGCCGAGCGCCGAGAAAGCGCTGAGATGATCGACCGGATCGCAGCGGGCGAGACCATGATCGCGACGTCCCTGGTGGAGGGCTGGTATTTCGTGTCCTTCGACGGGGCCGGAGGATGGGTCCGGGTTGAGGATGTGGAGGCTGCGCCGGAGCGTGATGAGGCGGATCTGACGGAGGAAGCTGCCGAGCAGTCGGTGGAGGAAGCCGTGGACCAGGCCGCCGACGAGGGTGCAGATGAGGCCGTAGATGATGCCGTCGAAGAGGTTGAGGAGGCCGCTGACGAAGCGGAACCGGAGCGTCCTGGTGTGGCGATCGACGCGATGCCCGATGAGGACCTCATGCAGGAGGTCCCGGCCGAGGACGATGACGAGGAGCCTGTTGAGGAGTCGAGCCCGTCCCCGAGTCCTATGGAAGAGGAAACTGAGGAGTCGAGTGAGGAACTGATCGACGAGCCGGCTGAGGACGTGACCTCGGAGCCGGTGTCCGAGTCGACTCCGGAAGGTGCTGAATCGGAGAGTGCTGAGCCGGACGAAGCTGCGCCGGAGGATGAGGCTGCTGAGGAGCTGAGCGACGAGCCCAGCACGGAGGAATCCAGCACGGAGGAGCCGGCCGACGACTCCTCTCCTGAGGACAGCGCTGAGGACGGCGCCGATGACAGTGCCGAGGACGGTGTCGAAGACGGCTCCGAAGACAGCGCCGATGACAGCACTGAGGACAGTGCTGAGCGGGAGGATGAGCCTGAGGCTCCGGTGCGTGCGGCGTCGTCGTTCCCTCTGCGTACTGACCCTGGTGGTATCACTTACCGCACGGTCTGGGATGAGCTGGCGCGTTGTGAGTCCGACGGCGACTGGTCAGCAGCACCCGTTGAGGGCCGTTCCGGTGGACTCGGCCTGACCCAGCAGGATTGGCAGCGAGTCGGTGGCACCGGCGCGCCGCATGAGGCGAGCCGACACGAACAGATCGCCCGGGCCTATGCGCTCTGGCAGCTGGAGGGCTGGGAACCCTGGAACTCCTGCATCGACGAGTTCGGCGTGACTGGAGACCCCGGCGGAATCCAGGGCTACGATCCTGACGAGGAGGCCGCCGATGAGGACGAGGCCGAGGAGTCTGAGGACAGCACGGAGACTGGGGCGGACACCGGTGAGGAGCCGGGTGAGGCTGCCTCAGATCCCGCTCTGACCCCTACCCCGGATGCCGCGGGAGACGACTCCTGATCTGAGGCGACACGACATCCTCACAGGCTGTGGGGCCTCCCCTGACGTTCGTGGAGGGGAGGCCCCACGGCTTTTCGCAGCCTTCAAGCAAGGGTTGAAAGTTTTGAGAATTCCTCTTGCCGTTCGTCATCTTTTCGTGATTACAGTTGTCTCGGCTCAGCAGAATGTCCGAATGCGCTTCCCATCGTCGCAGGCGGGCGTGCACCCTGCGGGCTGATAATCCGACCGACCGGAGTGAGTGGTCGGCGTCCCGCGCAGTCGGCCTTGGGGCATGGCTCGTCATGCCGTGGTGCGGCACTGTGCAGGGCGCTGCGGCTCGCTGCGGAAGATTGAGGGGACGGTCCCGTCCTCCAGTGAGGAAACGCAGTGTCTCAGAAACTTCCCCCTGCGGTCGCCGGCACACTCGCCGTCGGCCTGACCCTGCCCCTGACCCCCGCCGCCTGGGCGGCCGATGCTCCGCATACCGAGCGGCCCGCTGCCGGCGGGTCGGATGTGGAACGCGCCGCCGTCACCACCGATGTCTTCGACGGCCTTGACCTGACCGTGGGCGCTGCCGGTGTCGTCGTCGCATCCGCGAACGCCGACACGGCGTCAACAGCCGCGACCGCCGCGGCGTCAGACGCCTCCGCGACCACCGCGGGGTCAGACGCCTCTGCAACCGCTGCCGTCTCTGCGGAGACCCGTGCCCTGCATCAGGCCACTGAGTGGCTCAACGTCCGGACCGGCGCCGGTGTCCAGCACAGCATCGACCACGTGCTCACTCCTGGCGAAGACTTCGCCTTATCGGCCTCCCAGGGTGCCTGGGTGGCCTTTGAGTCCGCCGGCGAGACCCACTGGGTCAACGGCTACTATCTGCAGCCCACCGATGCTGACCGCCGAACCGCGAGTGTGAGCGAGGAGGTGTGGCTCAACCACCGTGCCGGACAGGGCGTGCAGAACGAGGTGCTTCAGGTCCTGAACCCGGGGCAGTCCGTGCAGGTCCACGTGGAAGGGGTCGACGGCTGGTACCTCGTCTCCGCCGGTGAGCACACCGGGTGGGTCAACGGTGCCTACCTGTCCTTCGGTGCGGCGGGCGGGGCCGATGCGGCAGATGCTGCGCAGCAGCAGGCGCCGGAGCCCCCCGTGGCCGATGACGAACCGGAGTCCGAGGGTGCTGACGTTGAGGCGACCGAGGGTGACGCCTCCGCGCCGACGGAAGAAACTGATCAGGTTGCTGCGCCCACCCCGAGTGAATCTCCTGAGACCGTTGACGCTGACGAGGACTCCTCCCCGGCGTCCGAGGCAGATGAGGCTCCAGAAGCCGAGGAATCTGCCGAGGATGCAGGGTTTGACGACGAGCAGGAGGCAGACCAGGAGACAGAGCAGGAGGCTGTCGGGACGGAGTCCGAGGAAGCCGCCGACGAGACTGTTCAGGAGCCGACGCCGGAGCCCACCCCGACGCCCGAGTCCACCCCTGGCGCCGATGCCGCTGACCACGCGACGGAAGAGTCAAGTGAAGAGGTCACAGCGTCGAGCGAAGAGGCCACTGAGGAGGCCACCGCAGAGGTGCCGGACACTCCTTCTCCGACGGCCGAGGCTTCCGACGAAGAGACGGAAGAGACTGCGGACGAGGCAGCGGAGCCCGAGGAAGCAGAGCAGTCAGAGGAGGAGACGGAGCAGCCTGACACCACCGAGGCGTCATCTGCTGAGGCCACCGAAGAAGCCACTGCTGAGGCCAATGATGCTCCCTCCCCGGAACCGGAGCCCACAGAATCTGTGGCTTCCACTTCGAGCGAGTCTCCCTCAACGACTGTTGAAGAGGACAGCGAGCCCACAGAGAACGCTGATACGGAGGCCGACGCCCCGGTCAGCCGTGCGGCACCGCAGCAGCAGTCCGCCCCGTCGGCTGCGCCGACGCCAAGTCCCACTCCGACACAGGGCCCGACACAGACACCGACACAGACCCCGGAGCCCACTCCGAGCCCGACGCCCACACCCACCCCTGCGCCGTCGACACCGGCTCCCACGTCCACGCCGACTCCTTCACAGACCTCGACCCCGAGTCAGACCCCGTCTTCGGCCTCCACCCCCACATCAAACCCGACTCCTGAACCAAGCCCGACCTCCACGCCGACCCCGACACCCACCCCCACTCGAACTCCGAGCGAGTCTCCCTCGCCGAGCCCCACTCCCAGCCAGTCGTCGCCGGCGACCAGCGGCTACAGCTCCGACTGGGACCGGCTCGCACAATGCGAGTCCACCGGGAACTGGAGCATCAACACGGGCAACGGGTACTACGGGGGTCTGCAGTTCAGCCTCCAGTCCTGGCAGGCTGTCGGTGGCAGCGGCTACCCTCACCAGGCCTCGAAGGCCGAGCAGATCAACCGCGCCTATGAGTTGTGGAAGCTCCAGGGCTGGGGCGCCTGGCCGTCCTGCTCCGCGCAGCTCGGACTCTCCGGAGATCCGGGGGGCGCCTCCGGTTCCACTACGGCGGCCTCCTCGGCGACTGCGGTGAGCACTGTCTCGAGCACTGTCTCGGCGATCAGCTCAGCACCGCGCCTGTGGAATGCTGCGCTCTCCGTCCCGCTGCGCGGCGAACCCTCAAGCGGCGCAGAGAAGCTGGCGCAGATCCCCCGTGGTGTGGACCTCGCCGAGGTTGCTGACCGCGGCTCCTGGGTTCAGGTCCGGTTCTCAGCACTCAGCGGCACTACGCTGCTCGGCTGGGTCAGTACGGACTTCGTCTCGCCCGCCTGATCGGGGTCTCACCTGCCTCAGCTACAGATGTGCGCCGGGCTGTTCCTATGAGACAGCCCGGCGCACATCTGTAGCTGAAACAATCGCTCACCGGCTGGACCGCAGGGGAACCGGGGCCCTGCGGTGCTTCCGGGTGCGTACCATGTCCAGCAGCCACTGCTGAGTGTGTTCCCAGGTGAACCAGATCTGTTCGTAGCTGAGCCGATCGGAAACATACCCGCCGATGCGGCTCTGCAGGTCACGGCTGCGGTCCGTTGCCACCTCCCTTGACGAGGAGTGGTAGGCCTGGCTGTCGGCCTCGAGGATCCACGACCGTCCGACCAGCAGATCCACCCGCCCCACCCCGGGGATGAGCGCCTGAGGCTCCACGGGCACTCCGATCCGCTGGAAGAACAACCGCAGTCGGGTCTCCGAGCCTGACTCTGCCAGGGGCGAGAAGTGCTGTGCAGTGCGCCGGGCTCGCAGGGGCACCGTCGCCAGAAGATGGCGGGCGTCCGCGTCATGGATGAGCCCTCGGTTCACCGCCGATTCCAGCACGATGAGCCCGGTCTCCTCATCATGGCGATGGAGCACCTGCGCCACCGCATCCTCCACGGGCAGCACGGCCTGCCCGCACGCCTTCCCCAGCCGGTGGAACACCACCCCAGCAGGACGAGGCGACGGTGCTCTCGCCCCGGGGTTCAGTGCCACATGCAGCTCGGTGTGGTGGGGGACCCACAGGCCGTGGGCCTGGCAGGCACTGAGGCATCCGAGTCGCCCGCCGAGCTGGACAGCCCGCACGGCTGCTTCGGGAGTGCTTGCCTGAGCAAACCACCCGCGGCGGATACGCCGAAGGCGTCCCTGCCTCAACAGCTCCGTCAACTGTGCGTCCGCAATGCCCCGCTGTGCCAGCTGGGTCCTGGTGAAAGGTCCTGGATTCTCCACGCAGCCGACACTGTCATGCCGTACGGCGCCTCTGCAGTCACTATCCACAGCCTGTGGAAAATGTGTGCTGAAGCGTCTGCTACAGATATGGTTCGGAGGCGCTCTATATGCCAGGGCGAACCACCCACATAGAACACGCCCAGGCCACCACGGCCGCGGGCAAGTCCCAGAGGCTGCCGCTAGCCGGTGAACACTAGCCGGTGAACACTAGCCGGTGAAGCGGCGCGTCACCGCTGCCCCGTGCGCCGGCAGTCCCTCCGCCTCTGACAACGCGGCCACATGCGGGGCCACCTGCTCCAGCCCCTGCCGCTCATAGCGGATTACCTGCTGAGAGCGCAGGAAGCTGGTGACGTTCAACCCCGAGCTGTAGGCCGAGGCGCCGCCAGTGGGCAGCACGTGATTGGACCCGGAGCAGTAGTCGCCCAAGGACACCGGAGAATACCGTCCCAGGAAGATCGCCCCGGCATTGCCGATCCGTTCCGCCCAGGAGTCATCCGCCGCGGTCATGATCTCCAGATGCTCGGCCCCATAGGCTTCGGCGATCTCCGCGGCCTGCTCCAGAGAGTCCACTACCAGCACCGCCGACTGCGCCCCGCTCAACGAAGCCTTCACCCGCTCCACGTGCCGAGTGTGTGCGGCCTGCTCGGCGACGTGCTCCAGCGCCTTCTCAGCCAGTGCCATCGAATCGGTCACCAGCACGACGGCGGCCAACTCATCATGCTCGGCCTGGGAGATCAGATCCGAGGCCACCACTGCTGGGTCAGCAGTGTCATCAGCCAGCACCATGATCTCAGTGGGTCCGGCTTCGGCATCGATGCCCACAATGCCCTGCACGGCGCGCTTGGCCGTCGCCACATAGATGTTCCCCGGTCCGGTGATCAGTGACACCGGGTCCACCACACGGAGCCCGTCGGCATCGCGGGCACCATAGGCGAACATCCCCACCGCCTGCGCGCCGCCGACGGCGTAGACCTCCTCGACCCCGAGTAGCTGAGCGGCGGCCAGGACCGTCGGGTGGGGGTAGCCGCCGAAGTCAGCCTGCGGGGGAGAGGCGATCGCCAAGGATCGCACCCCGGCCACCTGCGCGGGCACCACGTTCATCACCACTGAGGAGGGGTACACCGCCTGCCCTCCGGGCACATACAGCCCCACGCGGCGGATCGCCGACCACCGGTTGATCACCTGTGCCCCCGGCCCCAAGGCCACCTCCGAAGGCTCGGGAACCTGCGCCGCGTGCACCGCCCGGGCGCGGAAGATCAGCTCATCCAGCGCCGCACGCACCTGAGGGTCAAGCTCCTCCAACGCCTGTGTCATGACCTGCTGCGGTACCCGCAGCGCCGGCGGGCGGACGCCGTCGAAGCGTTCGGAGAGCGCCAACAGGGCTTCCGCCCCACCGGTGCGCACCTGCTCGAGGATCGGCATCACCGTCTCCACCGTGGTGGCGATGTTCTGCTCGGGGCGCGGGAGTACGGAGGCGACGTCGGGGGCCGTGCCGCGCAGATCCTTCAGGGTGAGCATGATCCTCCTGGGTCGAGTGTGTCCGCACCGGGGCATCGGTGCCGCAGTTCCCATTTTGTCGCACTCGCACCCGGTCTGCCGCCATCCTGGGCCTCCCGCTGCTGTGTCAGGTTCCTGATGAGGCCCGGTCCTGGACTCTGTGCCTTCGTGCAGGAGACGTTCAGTGATCGGTAGGAAGACGTGTCACCATGGTGTCCTGCCGAGATATCTGCCGAGGGGCCGCGCCCTCAGCAGATCAGGGTGAGACCGGAGCAGGGTGAGACCGAGGCTCGGCCGTGCACCGGCCGAGGAAGTGCCACAGGAGGCCGCGTGTTCCCAGCGCAGTTATCGACGATGCTCGCCGTCCCTCAGGACAACCCCACCGAGACGGCGGAGGAGATGAGCGACATCGTCGAGGAGAACGTCCCCGACGGTGTGCAGGCGCTGATCGCCGACGTCGGCCCCACGATGGGTCTACTCATCGGGGTGGGCATCTCCGCGGTCTTCGCGTTCTTGGTGATGCTCGGTTCGGCGGTGATCCTGCGGCAGATCTTCCGGAAGATGCCCAGTGCGCAGCGGGCGGTGAACCGCACACGGATCCCCGCGTTCGTGACGGTCACCCTGATCGGCTCGCGTCTGGCGCTGGGCATCGTCTCCGCCGACCACGAGGACATCTGGTTCCTCGTTTTCTCCTACGCCCTGTTGGTGGGGATCGTGGTGTGCGCGGCCTGGTGGGCGCTGCGGGTGGTCGGCATCGTCGAGGCGGTCATCCTGGCCCGTTTCGCCGACGAGGAGAAGGTCGACGATCGCCGCAGCCGCCGGGTGCAGACTCAGGTCTCTCTGATCCGCCGGGTGATGTACGCGATCATCGTCACCATCGCGGTGGCGGCGGTGCTGCTGATGATCCCGCAGGTCCAGGCGCTGGGTGCCGGGCTGTTGGCTTCGGCCGGTGTGATCTCCGTGGTGGCCGGTCTGGCGGTGCAGTCCACGCTGACCAATGTGTTCGCCGGGGTGCAGCTGGCCTTCACTGACGCGATCCGCGTGGGCGATGTGATCATCATGGAGGACGTCTACGGGGTCATCGAGGACATCACGCTCTCCGCGGTGGTGGTCAAGATCTGGGACGAGCGTCGGGTGATCTACCCCTCCAGTCACTTCACGACGGTGCCGTTCGAGAACTGGACCCGGGTGGGCACCGAGATGATGGGCACAGTGGACATCACCCTTTACTTCCGGGCCCCGATGGACGAGATCCGCGCCCGGCTGAAGCGTCTGCTGAACTCCACCACTTTGTGGGACGGCAAGGAGTACTCGGTGCAGGTCTCCAAGGCGGAGTCCGGGGTGCTGCAGGCCCGCTGCACGGTCTCGGCGCGCAACTCCGCGGACCTGTGGGATTTGCAGTGCCTGGTGCGTGAGGACATGGTGAACTTCCTGCGCCATGAGCACCCGCATGCGCTGCTGGCTACCCGCATGGTGCTCGACTCCGGGGAGGAGGACCGCGACGGGCGGCTCTCCGTGCGTACCGGGCAGTTCGGTGCAGTGCCGGAGGGCGGTGCGCGTGGCACGCAGCCGCAGTATCAGCGCTACGACCTCGGCCGCCGCGACGACCGCCACAGCTGGCCTACCGATACCCGGGAGTTCCCCTCGGTGCCGCATCAGGACACCGATGAGTATGAGTTCGTCCGGCGTTACGGGACTGCGGCTGACCCGTCGGCGTACGCCGAGGACCATGACACCCCGCTGACCCGCGCTGGGGAGGGAGCGTCACTGTTCACCGGATCGATCAGCGCGGTGGAGCGTAACCGGGAGTTCGGCGGTCCGGGTGAGGAGGCCTACCGCGAGCGGCGCGAGTGGCTTGAGGAGCACTACGGCACCGGGGAGGTGGACACCCCGGAGGTCTCCGCTGAGGCCGATGCGGAGGAGATCACCCCCGACGACGGCGTCACCGGCTCGCGCTGACCGGCTCCCGGGAGGTGTCGTCCTGAGTGGTGGTCTCGCTCGTCTTCGCCCGGGGCGGTGCCGGCAGGCTGAGCTTCTTCGGGCGGGAGGGCTGTGAGGCTGCCGGGGTGGGCCCAGTTGGGGTGGACTCAGTCTTCTGGGCGGTGTCTTGAGGGGTCTCGTGCCGGGCCTGCTTCTCGGCCTGTCTCTGTGCCTTCGCGGCGTCCTTCTCGGCGCGTTTCGCTGCCTGGGCCTCGGCCTTTTCGGCCTTCCGACGCTCCTTCTCCGCCCGCTTCCGCTCTGCCGGAGACTGGAACGCACCCTCGGGGGCGGGAGAGGCGATGTCCACCTGCTCATCGGCGGCGACCGCCGCGGCGGAGTCCCGCTTCTGGTAGGCCCAGCGCACCACCGAATCCGGCAGCACCTTCAGTGAGGCGGTCAGCGCCTGGTACGTGCGGGAGGGGATGTGCACCTTGGCGCCCTGAGCATTGGCGGCCAGGCCCTCGCGGACGACGTCGTCGGCGTTGAGCCACATCCACCCTTTGGCGCGGTCGATGCTGATGCCGGAGCGGTCGTGGAACTCAGTGCGCACCAGGCCCGGGCAGAGGGCGGTGACGACGACGCCGTAGCGGGCCAGCTGCTCATGCAGGGCCTCGGAGAAGTTGATGACGTAGGCCTTCGCCGCAGAATAGGTGCCGGTGGAGGTGTACCCGGCGACGGAGGCCACGTTGATGATCCGGCCCCCGCGCTGCCGGCGCATCGTCTGGGCGGCGGCGTGGCAGAGTTCCACAGTGGTCTGCACGTGCAGGCGAAGTAGGTTCAGCTCGTCCTCCAGGGCGGTGTCGGCGAAGTCCCCGGCCAGACCGTGCCCGGCGTTGTTGACCAGCAGATGCACCGGTTGGGTGGTGTCTTCGATGCGGTCACGTACGGCGGCGACGCCGTCGTCGGTGGTCAGATCGGCGACTATCCGCCGCGCGCGGATTCCGTACTGCGTGGTCAGCGAATGCGCCTGGGTGCGCAGCCGGTCGGCGTCGCGAGCGACGAGGACTAGGTCATAGCCCTGTGCGGCGAGCTGACGGGCGAACGCTGCGCCCAGACCTGCAGTGGAACCGGTGATCAGAGCGGTGGGGAGAGCCATGCCTCCATCCTAGGCGCGCGGGGCGTGTTGACCGGCATTCGACGCACGCATTTCTCCTCGAAGAAATTCCGTGACGTTTTAGTGACTTTTCAGTAATCAGGAGGTGTTTGAGGGCGGGGTGTCTATGCTGGTGGTCTGCGCCTGACGGGGGCGCGACTGGTGGGCGGACGAGTGTGGTGCGCGTGTGCGGCCTCTCGAGTGAATGGAGGATATATGCGGTGGCATAAGCGGGTGGAATGGGGTCCGGCGGCGTTGAGTGCGCAGCAGTGGGCGGTGCTTGAGGCGCAGATCGAGGCGCCGGATCTGGATGCGGCGGAGCAGGTCCTCGACGACCTCACCGGGTTCATGGACCCGTTCCGGGCAGATGTGGAGGGCCGTCCGATGGTCGGCGAGTCTGACGGGCAGCTGGCCGTGGTGCGTCGGCGTGTGGCGGATCGGCGGGGGAGGAGGGTGCTCTCCGTGCAGTTCTTGGCGGCGGGGCCGGTGGGGCAGGCGGTGCCGCATGCCTTCGATCGGCTGGGCTCGGCCAGCGCGGAGCTGGTGGATCAGCTGCAGGCGGAGGGTGTGCGGATCGAGGAGATCCGCTGGTTCGAGCACCCCTATGTGGAGCGGCCGTTCTGAGGGTCGGTGCTGTGAAGGTCAGGGCTGTCTGACGGCTGCTGGCCCAGCTCGCCCAGGCGGCGCAGATGATCGACCTGCGCGCCGACGATCTTGGCTGTCACGGCGGAGCCGGCGGGGATGCTGTCACCGTAGATCAGCTGGGCGAGTTCCTCGTCGCTGAGCTCGGTGCCGTGGGTGTCCAGCAGCGCGCGGACCTGGTCCAGCCGCTCCTCGCGGTGTCTGAGGTAGTAGGCGACGACTTCGCCCAGACTCTCCAGCCGCGGGCCGTGGGCCGGCAGGACGGCGGCGGCGCCGAAGGTGCTGAGCCGGTGGAGGCTGTGTAAGTAGTCGGTGAGTGTGCCGTCGGGGAAGTCGAGCATCGTGGTGCCGCGGCCGAGGATGGTGTCGCCGGTGAGCATGGCGCCGGTGTCTGGCCCGGTGTCTGGCCCGGTGTCTGGCCCGGTGTCGGCGTCTGTGTCAGGTCCGGTGGCTGGGGGTTCGGGTGCGATCCACAGGCAGATTGAGTCGGAGGTGTGCCCGGGGGTGTGGAGCACTTCGACGGGCCGGCCGCCGACGTCGAGGATCTCACCGTCCGTGAGTGGGCTGACGGCGGCGCCGTCGGGTCCGGGGCGGCACTGTGCGGCGGAGAACCCGCGCACCGGGGCGCCGAAGTGCTCGGCGAATGCGGCCGCCGCGCCGGTGTGGTCACGGTGCCGGTGGGTGACCAGGATCTGGTCCACGCGGCGCTCGCCGATCTCTGCGGCCACGGCCTCCAGGTGCTCCGGGTGCCCGTCGGGGCCCGGGTCCACGAGGAGGACGTCGTCGTCGGGCCCGCCCAGCACATAGGTCAGTGTGCCCTCCAGCGTCATGGGGGAGGGGTTGTCGCACAGGATGCTGCGCGCCCACTGAGTCGTCCGCATACCCTCCACCCTATGCCCGGTATCGAGAATCCCTGGCTTTGTGAGAAATCCCTGGGTACATACAGCGGGAGAACTCACAAACCCAGTGATTCTCGATCCGGGGGTCCGTAGGCTGGGTGCATGAGCAGCGAACAGCATTCCACCAAGGGCGCCTACGTCACCGGCGGGGAGTTCACTCGGGACACCAACTACATCGAGGACCGGGTGGTCGCCGACGTCGACGCCGTCCGAGCCGCCCCGACCGAAGAGCCCTCGAAGATCGGCGACCCGCGCATGCAGGGCCTCACCGAGGGCGCAGAGGCCTGGCCGGTCGAGCCCGGCCGCTATCGGCTCGTCGCCGCCCGCGCCTGCCCCTGGGCGCACCGCTCGATCATCATCCGCCGGCTGCTCGGCCTGGAGGACGCTATCTCCCTGGCCACTCCCGGGCCGGTGCACGACGTCCGCTCCTGGACCTTCGACCTCACCGAGGACGGACGCGACCCCGTGCTCGGCACCGAACGTCTCCAGGAGAACTACTTCGCCCGCTTCCCGGACTACCCGCGCGGGATCACCGTGCCCGCCCTGGTGGACGTGCCCTCCGGCGGCGTGGTCACCAACAACTACCCGCAGCTGACCTTCGACTTCTCCACCCAGTGGCGGGATCACCACCGTGACGGCGCCCCGGACCTCATCCCGCAGGACCAGCTCGACGAGATGCTGCCGCTGATCCGGCTGATCTTCACCGAGGTCAACAACGGGGTCTACCGGGCCGGCTTCGCCGGAGGTCAGCAGGCCTACGACGACGCCTACGACCGTCTCTGGGCTGCACTGGACCAGCTGGAGCAGCGGTTGGCCGAGCGGCGGTATCTGATGGGAGACCACATCACTGAAGCTGATATCCGCCTGTTCACCACGCTGGTGCGCTTCGACCCCGTCTACCACGGCCACTTCAAATGCAACCGGCAGAAGCTGACCGAGATGCCGAACCTGTGGGGTTATGCCCGAGATCTGTTCCAGACCCCCGGCTTCGGTGACACGGTGGACTTCGACCAGATCAAGCGTCACTACTACGAGGTGCACGAGGATGTGAACCCCACCCAGGTGGTGCCGAAGGGCCCGGAGTTGCAGTCCTGGCTCAGTGAGCACGGCCGCGAGCGGCTCGGCGGCTCACCGTTCGCCGCCGGGGCGACGGCGCCCGGCCCGGTGCGCGCCGGAGAGGAAGTGCCGGGGGCGAACCCACTGCACCGATGAACCTCAGCCTGACGTGGCACACCCCGGCGGGATACCCTGAGGGCTGGACCGGATCCACCTGACAGGAGGAGAGCGCCGATGTCGTCGTCCGAGGAGCTCACGCGCAAGTTCGCCCGGCGGTTCGTCGCCATGGGGGACTCTTTCACTGAAGGGGTCGGCGACATCGACCCCTCCAGCCCCAACGACGTGCGTGGTTGGGCGGACCGGGTGGCGGCCCAGCTGATCAGCAACGATTCCTCCTGGGGCTACGCGAACCTGGCGATCCGCGGCAAGAAGCTTGAGCAGGTCATCGATGAGCAGCTCCACGCCGCCATCGATCTGAAGCCCACCCTGCTCACCCTCTACGCCGGCGGCAACGACATCATCCGCCCGACAGTGGACCTGGAACGGCTCATGTCCCGTTACCGGGCGGCGGTTCAGAAGCTGCGTGAGGAGACGGAGGCGCGGATTCTGCTGTTCACCGGCTTCGACTCGGCGAAGGCGCCCGTGTTCAACATGACCCGCGGCCGCACGGCCATCTATAACGAGCATGTGCGCAAGGTCGCGGAGGACCTGGGCTGCGAGATCGTCGACTTCTGGAACATGAAGCGCATGCAGGACTGGGCGTACTGGGATGTCGATCGTCTTCACCTGGGGATCGCCGGGCACACGCTCATGGCCAAGGAGGTGCTGCGGGTCCTCGGCGAGACTGATGAGATCGATGATCCGGAGCTCGACGCGATGCCTGCGGTCTCCCTCTACGACCGCACCAAAGACCATCTGACTTGGGGCCGTGACCACTTCTACCCCTGGGTCAGGCGCCGTCTGACCGGTGCTTCCTCGGGCGACGGTATGTCGCCGAAGTATCCGCAGCTCACCGATAAGGTGTGGTGAGCGCGGCCTACCGCACCTCGGTAGTCTGGAGTTGTGACGTCTGCAGAACTTGATGCCAACTCCCGTTTCGTCGCCGAACACATTGCCCATCGTTCTCTGCAGTTCAACGCGCTGCCTCAGTGGCCGGGGCATCGTGGGACGTTGAAGGCGACGGCCCGGCGCCGCGGGCTCACCCTCTCCGAATACGCCAACACGATGGTGTTCTTCGACGACGGCATCTGCGTGGGCGCGACCACCGGACTGGTCAGCTCGCTGATTGCCTACAGCGCCTCTCGGCTGACCCGCTCTAAGCGCGCCACCCGGGAGATCCTCGAGTCCGCCGGTATGCCGGTGCCCGCGGGCGCGGCCTTCGACGCCGACGGGGCGGTCCGTGCGAGGAGATACATCGAGGCGACGCTTCAGGCGCATCCCGGGCGGCGGTTCGTGCTCAAACCCTCTGACGGCAACGCCGGACGCGGGATCACGACCGGGATCAGCGCGGGCGAGGAGGTCGCCGGGGCGTGGAAACGGGCGCAGGCGGCGTCGAAGGATGGAGAGATCGTCGTCGAAGAGCAGGTCTCCGGGATCGACGTGCGAGTGTTCGTCGTCGGGGCGAAAGCCGTGGCTGCGGCGGTACGCATCCCCGCCCACATCATCGGCGATGGGGCACGGTCCCTCGCCGACTTGGCGGAGGAGTACACGCAGACCCGGCGGGTGAACGCCTACCTGGGGGCGCGGGATCCCCACGTCGACCAACGGCACCTGGCCCGCGGCGGGTATGACCTCTCCAGCGTCCCGGGGCAGGGTGAGGTGGTGTTCCTCAACGGCACGGCGAACATCTCCCAGGGTGGGCTGAGCGTGGACGTTACTGAAGCGATCGCCCCGGAGCTGCTCGACGTCGCCGTCCGTGCAGCGCATACGGTCCCGGGGCTGGGGACCGCCGGGGTGGATCTGTTCGTGCCTGATCTGAGCACCACCGACGGCGCGCACGTGATTGAGCTGAACCCCTCGGCGAACCTCTCCATCAACCAGTACCCCGCCTACGGACAGGGCCGTGACGTGGCCTCGGCCATCATCGACGAGATGCTGCGGCAGGGCAGCTGAGAATCCCCTGATATGTCTTGCTCCCCGTCAGAGACTCTGACGGGGAGCAAGACGGTAAGGGGAGATTTCAGCTCAGCACGGCGTCGAGCGTCTCGTTCCAGATGCCCAGCGCCTGGTCCACCTCGGATTCGTTCACCACCAGCGCGGGGATGAACCGCACGCACTGGCCCCACGGGCCACAGGTCAGCAGCACCAGACCACGGCGCGCGGCCTCCTGCTGCACGGCAGCTGCGGTGGCTCCGTCGTAGTTGCCCTCGGCGTCGCGGAACTCGTTGGCCAGCATGAGCCCGAGCCCGCGCACGTCAGTGATCTGCGGGTGCTTCGCGGCGGCGGCTTCCAGGCCGGCCTTCAGCTGCGCGCCGCGGGCGGCCGAGTTCGCCACCAGTCCCTCCTCCTGGATGACTTCCAGGGTGGCCAGGGATGCCGCGCAGGCGACTGCGTTCGCACCGTAAGTTCCGCCCTGGGAGCCCGGCCATGCCTTGTCCATCAGCTCGGGGCGCGCGGCGATGCCGGACAGCGGGAAGCCCGAGGCCAGGCCCTTCGCCGTCATCATGATGTCGCCCTCGACGCCGAAGTGGTCCTTGCCCCAGAACTCGCCGGTGCGCCCCCACCCGGTCTGGACCTCGTCGATGATCAGCACGATCCCGTGCTTATCCGCGCGCTCCTGCAGGCCCTGCAGGAACCGGGTGTTGTTCGGCACATAGCCGCCCTCACCGAGCACCGGCTCGATCAGAAACGCCGCTGTGTCATTCGGTGCAGACTGGGTGGCCAGGATGGTGTCCAGCTCACGCAGCGCGAAGTCGGTGGTCTCCTCCTCGGACCAGCCGTAGTAGGCCGCGTTCGGGTACGGTGCGACGACGACGCCGCCCATCAGCGGGGAGAACCCGGCACGGACCTTCGTGCCGGAGGTGGTGAGTGATGCCGCGCCCATGGTGCGGCCGTGGAAGCCGCCCTGGAAGACGACGATGTTCGGCCGGCCGGTGGCCTGACGGGCCAAGCGCAGTGCGGCCTCGGCGGCCTCGGAACCGGAGTTCGCGAAGAACACCGACCCCAGGTGCTCGGGCAGTACCTCGCCGAGACGCTCGGTGAGCTGCTGCAGGGGCTTATGCATGATGGTGGTGTACTGCCCGTGGATGAGCTTGCCCACCTGTTCCTGGGCGGCGGCGACCACCTTGGGGTGGCAGTGGCCGGTGGAGGTCACGCCGATGCCGGCGGTGAAGTCGAGGATCTTGCCACCGGACTCGTCATAGAGCCAGACGCCCTCGCCGCGCTCGGCGACCACACCGGTGGCCTGCTTCAGGATGGGGGAGAGGTTCGTCATGGCAGCTCCTTCGTGAACGGATGGTGGGAGGCGGTCTCAGCGTGCCATACCTCGGCCCGTCACACTTGGGCATACGAGGGTGTGTGCGTTGTTGCTGCCCGCCCTGTGACCTAGGCTACTCACAGATGCAGGGCATGTCAGCCGTCGTGTGCCGAACGGGCGTGCGGTGCCCTGTGTACCACGGAATGGGACGACGGCGAGACGCTGCGCGTCTGGCGATCAGGAGGACCACATGGCAGAGGCTCAGAGCATCACCGCCCAGCAGGAGGCGCAGGCGATCGCCGCGACGCCCAAGCGGCTTTACATCGACGGGCAGTGGGTGGATGCCCAGGGTGGTGCCACGCTCGACGTCGTGGACCCCTCCACCGGGCAGGTGCTGTGCCAGGTGGCCGATGCCAGCGTGGACGATGGCTGGGCGGCGATGCGCGCTGCGGAGAAGGCCCAGGCTGATTTCGCGGCGATGCCTCCGCGCAAGCGCTCGGACATCCTGATGGCGGCGTTTCGGCTGATGCACGAGCGCGCTGATGAGCTGGGCTTGGTGATGACGCTGGAGATGGGGAAGCCACTGGCTGAGGCGAAGGGCGAAGTGGCCTACGCCGCGGAGTTCTTCCGTCATTTCGCCGAAGAGGCGACTCGTATCGACGGCGGCTATCAGGTCTCGCCGACCGGCGGCGCACGGTTCCTGGTGACCCGCCAGGCCGTGGGCCCGTGCCTGTTCATCACCCCGTGGAACTTCCCGCTGGCGATGGGCACGCGCAAGCTGGGCCCGGCGCTGGCGGCGGGCTGCACCTCCGTGCTCAAGCCGGCGGCGCAGACGCCGCTGACGATGCTGAAGCTCGCCGAGATCCTGCACGAGGCGGGGGTCCCGGCCGGTGTGGTGAACATCCTGGTGACTTCGACCTCGGGCAAGGTGATGGAGCCGCTCATTCGGTCCGGGATCGCGCGGAAGCTCTCCTTCACCGGGTCCACCGGCGTAGGCCGGCGGCTGTTGGAGCAGTCGGCTGAGCGGGTGCTGCGTACCTCGATGGAGCTCGGCGGCAACGCCGGTTTCGTGGTCTTCGACGACGCCGACATCGACAAGGCCGTCGAGGGGGCGATGCAGGCGAAGATGCGCAACTCGGGTGAGGCGTGCACCTCGGCGAACCGGATCTTCGTGCACCGCGACGTCGTCGAGGAGTTCTCCAAGAAGCTGGCCGGCCGGATGGGTGAGCTGCGTGTGGGCCGCGGCGTCGACGACGGCGTCACGGTCGGTCCGATGATCGATGAGGCTCAGCAGAACAAGGTCGCCGAGCTGGTCGATGACGCCGTCTCCGGTGGTGCGAAGGTGCTGACCGGCGGGGCGAAGCCTGAGGGTGAGGGCTACTTCTACAACCCCACAGTGCTGACTGACATCCCTGAGGGCGCGAAGATGTGGACTGAGGAGATCTTCGGTCCGGTGGCCCCGGTGAGCGTGTTCGACACCGAGGAAGAGGTCATCGAGAAGGTGAACTCCACCGAGTACGGCCTGGTCAACTACGTCTACACCGAGTCGCTTCGCCGCGGGCTGCGGGTCTCGGAGGCTCTGGAGTCCGGAATGGTGGGGCTGAACCAGGGCGTGGTGTCGAACCCGGCCGCGCCGTTCGGCGGGGTCAAGGAGTCCGGTCTGGGCCGCGAGGGCGGGCCGAGTGGCATCGATGAGTTCCTCGAGGTGAAGCTCATCGGCATCGGCATGGACTGAGTTGAGCACCTCCTGTCATCGAGTCCCCGACTTCTGCAGCGTGTCGGACCGTTTTCGCTTCGACACGCCGCGGGAATCGGGGACTCGATGTATGCGGTGACAAGATCAGCCCCGCCAGCCGCGGGAACCTAAGGCCTCGGAGATCTTGTCCAGCGCTGGTGCCCAGTGCGGGTGGGTATGACGATCAGTGATCCGGACCTCCAGCCAGCCTCCGCCGGCAGCCCGTTCGGCCCGGGTGACATCCCGTTCGGCTTGACGGGGATCTGCGTGACCGCGCCCGTCGTATTCGACCGCCACCCGGAACGTCTCGTTGTTCAGATCGGGAGTGTGCAGATACCGGCCGTCGGGAGCGAAGATCGGCGAGTTGACAGCGAACTCAGGAAGCCCCACCCGGTGCATCCGATAACGCAGCTCAGTCTCCCGCGGCGAATCGGCGCCCACCCGCGTCAGAGCCGCCGCCTCGCGCAGAGCACGGACACCCCGGACGCCGTCCCGCATCCCCGCGACCTCGCGCAGCTCGGTGGGGTTCGTCAGTGCCGTACCGTCGCCGTGGGATCCGAAGTCCCCGAACTCCACGCACGGGTGCCGTACCAGCTGGTCGGCAAGTATCAGCAGCTCGAGGACGCTACGCCGGTGAGCCAGGTCAGAGAGCGTCCACGCCGGACTGGTCAGCAGGATGCCGTCACGTTCGACGACGTGTTCCTCCGGAATCCTGACCTGATGCCCGATGACGAGTCCGCTGCGGATCATGGGCTTGGACCCGTCGATCCGGGTCACGTGCAGGGGAGTGCTCGGTGTGAGATGTGTGTCGTGTACACCTGTAGCGCCCGGGTCGTCGCGAATCTGCATCGGCAGCGACCGAGCCCACGGCAGCGTGAATCCATGCAGTGCCGCTGCGGTGTGGTGCGAGGCGACGTGGATGCCGTCGCCGGTGATCGATCGCAGCATCTCACGGATCGGATCGTCCGGGGCGCCGGGTGAATAGAGCCCACGCCCGAGACGCGTGATCGTGGTGTTGCGGATCCCGTGACGGATCTCGTCATCGTCGAAGCCCGCAGCGAGCAGATGATGTCGGCGTCCCAGGTGCGCCGGCGGTGAGCTTGGGGCGCGACGGCGCCTGTCCGCTAGCGGGTCCGGACGTTTGGTTCTGTGCTGGTTGTGACGAGGATTCGGGGGAGGCTCTGCGGCGGACATGAGGACATTTCACCGGAGATCGGGCTGATGAGCGTTTCGTTCTCCACAGGGTGCGCCCCACCGTCCATCGAGTCCCCGACTTCTGCAGCAGTTTGGGCTGTTTTCGTCTCGACACGCCGCGGGAATCGGGGACTCGATGGGGTGGGGAACGCTTGCCGTGGGTGACGGCGTCGTAGAGGATGCTCACATGAACGCCCAGAGCACTTCGCCCTACACTCATCCGGCCGCTCGTACCTGGCGGACTGACCCGCTGGCGGACTCGCCGATCGACTTCCACCGCTCCATGCCCGGGTACGCCCCGACACCGCTCACCTCGCTGCCCGCTCTGGCTGAGGAGCTCGGAGTCGGTGCGGTGCTGATCAAGGACGAGTCCTCGCGCCTCGGGCTGCCGGCCTTCAAGATTCTCGGTGCCTCCTACGCGGTGGCCTGGGCGCTGTCCCGGCGACTCGGCGAGGACGATGTCCTGCCTCTTCAGGTGCTGCGTGACCGTCTGGCGGACACCGAGGGCCTGTCGCTTGTGGCGGCCACCGACGGCAACCATGGCCGGGCCGTCGCACATATGGCCCGTCTGCTCGGGCTCGCAGCCACGATCTTCGTACCACCGGGAGTGGCCGAGGCGGCGAGGGAGGCCATCGTCGCTGAGGGCGCGGAGCTGATCGAGCTGGAGCTGTCCTACGACGACCTCGTCGCCCATGCCGCCGCGCAAGCCGACGACGACGCACTCCTCATCCAGGACACCTCATGGGAGGGCTATGAGGAGGTGCCGCAGCGGATCGTCGACGGCTACTCCACGCTGGTGCAGGAGATCGACGAGAGCTTGGAGGTATCGGGTGACCCCGGTCCGGATCTGGTGATCATGCCGGCCGGTGTCGGCTCGCTGGCACATGCCGTCGTGCACCACTACCGCTCCACGGCCCATACTCCTGCGCTGGCGGTGGTGGAGCCCGAGGCAGCGCCGTCGGTGACCAGGGCGCTGCACGCCGGCACCCCGGTGTCAGTGGATACGGGAGAGACGATCATGATGGGGATGAACTGCGGCACGGTCTCCGGGATCGCCTGGCCGACGCTGCGCGACGGCGTCGACGTCTCGCTGACCGTCTCCGACGATCAAGCTCGTGCAGCGGTCGGCGAGCTCCGAGACCTGGGTGTCGACTCCGGCCCCTGCGGTGCGGCGACGCTGGCCGGGCTGCGCAGGATCTGCGGCGATGCCGAACTCCGGCGTGGCCTCGACCTCGGCCGGGAGTCTGTGGTCGTGCTGCTGAGTACGGAGAGCACGGCGGCGAACCCCAAGGGGAACAACTGATGGCCCAGACGGGAACGGCGTTGTCTTGGCGCCATCAGCTCCACCAGCTCGCCGAGACCGCCTTCGAGGAGCATCGCACTGCTGAGTGTGTGGCTGAGGTTCTGCGCTCGTTGGGGCTCAACGTCACCACCGGGATCGGAGGGACCGGCGTCGTCGGCACCCTGACGCGGGGGACGGGTGAACGGGTGATCGGGCTGCGCGCAGACATGGATGGGCTGGCTATCCACGAGCGGACAGGGCTGAGTTTCGCCTCCCGGCATGAGGGACGGATGCACGCCTGCGGTCACGACGGGCATATGGCGATGGTCCTCGGCGCAGCTGCGGAGCTGATCGGTGATGAGCTCGATGGGACTGTGCACTTCGTCTTCCAGCCAGCGGAGGAGCCGGGACGAGGCGCTGAGGCCATGGTCGAGGACGGGCTCTTCGAGCGTTTCCCGATGGAGGCGATCTTCGGGCTGCACAATATGCCGGGCCTGCCGGCAGGGATGCTGGCGACCCGCAGCGGGCCTATCATGGCCGGTGAGGACAATTTCGCCATCACTGTCACCGGTCGAGGCGGGCACGCCTCTGCGCCCCATCATCTGGTCGATCCTCTTGTAGTCGGGGCCCATATCATCGTGGCACTTCAGAGCATCGTGTCCCGCAGCGTCGATCCTGTCGACTCCGCTGTCCTGTCCTGCACGGACATCACTACCGATGGCGCGCGCAACGCCGTCCCCAGCACGGTGCGTATCACCGGAGATGTGCGGAACTTCGATCCTGCTGTCAGCCAGCTGGTGGAGAGGCGCCTCCGAGAGGTCGCCGAACAGGCCGCGCAGGCCTACGGAGCCGTGGCGGAGGTGAGCTATACCCGGGAGTTCGCGACGACGGTCAATCACCCGCAGGCCACTGCGTCAGCTGTTCGGGCCGCTGAGCGTGCCGTGGGTGAGGATCGGTGTGATGCGGCGGCTCCGCCGATCATGGCCAGCGAGGACTTCGGCGTCTTTGCGCGGTATGTGCCGGCGAACTTCACCCTGATCGGCAACGGAGCGAACGGGGAGAAGGGCGGTGTTCCGTTGCACAGCCATGACTATGAGTTCGACGACGGCATCCTGCCCGTCGGGATCCGGTATTACCGGAGCATCGTCCACGATCTGCTGACTCCGCCCCGCACCTGATCGAGTCCCCGATTTCTGCAGCAGTTTGGGCTGTTCTCGTCCCGACACGCCGCGGGAATCGGGGACTCGATGAGAGGGGTGGGGAATGACTTCGGGTGTTCTGCAGTTATACCCAGCGTGAAAGTTGAGCGTACTCGACTCAAGTCAGATTGACACTGAGAACCCGCAGGTGAAGACTTGAGCACGGTCCGCTCAATGCGCGAAAACGTCAGAACCCGAAGAAAGGGAGCCACAGACCATGGCACGAGCAGTAGGAATCGACCTCGGCACCACCAACTCGGTCGTCTCCGTCCTGGAGGGCGGCGAGCCGAGTGTGATCGCCAACGCCGAGGGCGCGCGCACCACCCCCTCGGTGGTCGCCTTCAACAAGGACGGCGATGTGCTGGTCGGCGAGATCGCCCGCCGTCAGGCGGTCAACAACCCGGACCGCACCATCTCCTCGGTCAAGCGCCACATGGGCACTGACTGGAAGAAGGAGATCGGGGACAAGACCTACACCCCGCAGGAGATCTCCGCCCGCACGCTGATGAAGCTCAAGCACGACGCCGAGGCCTACCTGGGCGAAGACGTCGGCGAGGCCGTCATCACCGTGCCCGCCTACTTCAACGACGCCGAGCGCCAGGCCACCAAGGAGGCAGGTGAGATCGCCGGGTTGAAGGTCTCCCGCATCGTCAACGAGCCGACGGCGGCCGCCCTGGCCTACGGTCTGGACCGCGGCAAGGAGGACGAGCTCATCCTCGTCTTCGACCTCGGCGGCGGCACCTTCGACGTCTCCCTGCTTGAGGTCGGCAAGGACGAGGACGGCTTCTCCACCATCCAGGTCCGCGCCACCGCCGGTGACAACCGTCTCGGCGGCGACGACTGGGACCAGCGCATCATCGACTGGCTGGTCGAGCAGGTGAAGTCCAAGGACGGTGTGGACCTCTCCAAGGACAAGATCGCTGTGCCGCGTCTGAAGGACGCCGCGGAGCAGGCCAAGAAGGAGCTCTCCTCGGCTACCTCGACCGACATCAACCTGCAGTACGCCGCGATGACCGAGAACGGTCCCGTCCACGTCAACGAGACGCTGTCGCGGGCGAAGTTCCAGGACCTCACCTCGGACCTGCTCGAGCGGACCAAGAAGCCCTTCGAGGACGTCATCCGTGAGGCCGGTGTGAAGGTCGATGAGATCGACCACGTCATCCTCGTCGGTGGTTCCACCCGTATGCCCGCTGTGGCGGAGTTGGTCAAGGACCTCTCCGGCAAGGAGGCCAACAAGGGCGTGAACCCGGACGAGGTCGTCGCCGTCGGCGCGGCCCTGCAGGCCGGTGTGCTCGGCGGTGAGCGCAAGGACGTGCTGCTGATCGACGTCACCCCGCTGTCCCTGGGCATTGAGACCAAGGGCGGTGTGATGACCAAGCTGATCGAGCGCAACACGGCCATCCCGACCAAGCGTTCCGAGGTGTTCTCCACCGCTGAGGACAACCAGCCCTCCGTGGCGGTCCAGGTCTTCCAGGGCGAGCGCGAGTTCACTCGGGACAACAAGGCCCTGGGCACCTTCGAGCTGACCGGTATCGCCCCGGCTCCGCGCGGCATGCCGCAGATCGAGGTCACCTTCGACATCGACGCCAACGGCATCGTCCACGTCTCTGCGAAGGACAAGGGCACCGGCACTGAGCAGTCGATGACCATCACCGGCGGCACCTCGCTGGATCAGGAGGACATCGACCGGATGGTCGCCGATGCCGAGACCCACGCGGAGGAGGACAAGAAGCGCCGCGAGGCAGCGGAGAAGCGCAACGCCGCCGAGTCCACCGCCTACTCGGTGGACAAGCTGCTCAAGGACAACGCGGACAAGCTGCCCGAGGACGTCAAGAATGAGGTCCAGGCCGACGTCGACGAGCTGAAGAAGGCTCTGGACGGTCAGGACAACGACGACGAGGTCAACGCCGCGTTCGAGAAGCTTCAGGCCTCCCAGACCAAGTTGGGTGAGGCGCTGTACGCACAGTCGGCGGAAGGCGCCGAGGGTGCTGATGGTGCTGAGGGCGCGGCCTCCGGTGAGGACGAGGACATCGTGGACGCCGAGGTCGTCGACGAGGACTCTGACGACGAGAAGAAGTGAGGAATCCCTGATGGCAGATGAGAACCGGAATCCCGAGTCCCACTCCGGCGACGAGGGTTCTGGGGCCCAGGACCCCATCAAGGACCCGCTGCGTCAGGCCGAGGAGGTCTTCGAAGGTGTGACTGATGAGGAGGTGGAGGGCACGGTCGAGGACGCCGACGTGGTAGATGCTGAGGCAGCCGACGCCGAGACCGCTGAGGTGATCGACGGCGACGCCGTCGTCGCTGAGGAGCGTTCCACCTCGGATCTGGAGGCCGAGCTGCAGGCTGACCTGCAGCGGGTCCAGGCCGAGTACGTCAACTACCGGCGTCGGGTGGAGCGTGACCGCTCCGTGGAGCGGGAGCGCACGGTCGGCCAGGTGCTGACCGCACTGCTGCCGGTCCTCGACGACGTCTACGCTGCCCGGCAGGCCGGTGACCTGACTGATGGTCCCTTCGCGGCGATCGCCAACAAGCTGGAGAAGCTGCTCGGCGAGCAGGGCCTCGAGGTGATCGATGAGGTCGGAGCCGCCTTCGACCCGTCCGTTCACGAGGCAATCATCCAGCAGCCGCATCCGGAGATCGCCGCCGATCACGTCGCAGCAGTGCTGCGGGCGGGATACCGGCAGAACGACCGTGTGCTGCGCGCCGCGCAGGTCATGGTCTCCACCGGCCCGGCGGAGTGACCGACAGGTTCGTTCCTCGGTTGTACCGGTGACACTGTTTGTACCGGTGACACGGTGCCGGTTCGGGCCGGTCGACCCCGACGTCGGGAGTCGGCCGGCCCGAACCGCATCACAGGCATCCGCATCGCAGGAATCATAGAGACTTTTCAACATGCTGACCGGCAGGTCAGACTTTTCAGCAGGAGGAAGGGAGGCGCCGTGGCCTCACAGGATTGGTTGAATAAGGACTTCTACGCCATCCTCGGCGTCTCGAAGGACGCAGACGCCGCCGAGATCAAGAAGGCTTACCGTAAGCTCGCCCGCACCTACCACCCGGACACCAACCCCGGTGATGATGCCGCGGAACAGAAGTTCAAGGATGTTGGCGAGGCCTACACAGTGCTCTCCGACGCCGAGCAGCGTGAACAGTATGATGCCATCCGCGCGATGGGATCCGGGGCTCGGTTCTCCGGTGCGCCAGCTGGTGGTGCTGGTGGCGCGGCAGGGTTCGAGGATCTCTTCGGCGGACTGTTCAACACCGGCGGTGCCCCGCCGCGCGGTGGCCGTGGGGCACCCGGTGGTGCCGGCGGCTTCCCGGCAGGGTTCGAGGACATCTTCGGGAACATGGGCGGCGGCGGTTTCGGCGGACGGTTCGGCGGCGGCGCGCCGGCGAAGGGTGCCGACCGGACCGCGGAGACCACGATCTCCTTCGCCGGTTCCATCAACGGCACCCAGGTGGGTCTGCGCGAACCGGACGGTCATGTCATCGATGTGAAGGTCCCTGCCGGGATCCGGGACGGCCAGAAGGTCCGCGTCAAAGGCAAGGGTCAGCAGGGTGCCGGCGGCGCCGGAGATCTGATGGTCAGCGTGAAGGTCACTCCGCACCCGTTCTTCGAGCGCGACGGCGACGACATCCGCGTCCACCTGCCGGTGAGCTTCGACGAGGCCGTGCTCGGGGCGACCGTCTCGGTGCCCACTGTCCACGGTGAGCAGAAGCGGATCAAGGTTCCGGCCGGGTCTTCAACGGGTAAGACTCTGCGCCTAAAGGGGCAGGGTGTGCACCGGAAGGCGAAGCAGGGCGACATGCTCGTCGTCGTCGATGTGCAGGTGCCCGCGGAGCTCAGCGATGAGGCCCGAGAGGCTGTGGAGTCCTATGCCGCGGCGACCGCTGACCAGGATCCGCGTGCTGGGCTGGAGCAGAGGGCGAGGCTCTGATGGTTCCGCGGCGCAGAGTTCCGGACCCGGACGATCCGCGGCTGCGGGAACCGGGACAGCGGCATGCGCCGTTGTTCGTGATCTCCGTGGCCGCTCAGCTGGCGGAGATGCACCCGCAGACACTGCGCCAGTACGACAGGATCGGGCTGGTGATCCCGAAGCGGCAGGGTGGCCGTCATCGGCGGTATTCCCCGCATGATGTGGAGCAGCTGCGCGAGATCCAGCGGCTCTCTCAGGAGGGAGTGTCGCTGGAGGGGATCCGACGGATCATCGAGCTGGAGAACCGGGTGGAGGAGCTCGCCGGCACAGTGGAGTGGCTGCGTGATGAGCTGCGTGAGGCGCAGCGGCATTCTACGAAGCCGCGGTTCTTCGCGGTGGGGCCCTACGGTGAGGCGGAACCGGTGGCACCGGGGCGGCGTCCCCGGGGGAGCAGCCGTTCGCTGACCCGCACCCAGACCCGGGCACTGGTGGTGTGGGAGCCGGGTGCCGCGCAGTAGCTCAGGGCTGCGGTGTACCTATGGCCGCGCCGAGTTCGGTGATCATCTCTTCGACGAACACCATCTGTACACGGTCCGGTTGGCGCCACGGTGAGGTCTGCAGCTGAGCGTTGCGCAGGCGCAGCTCCGGGTCACGGAGCTCGACGAGAGATAGCCCGTAGCGGCGCGCCTCGTCCACTGCGAGTATGGACGCAAAAGCAACGCCACCACCGGTTCTGGCGAACTCCAGGAGGGCGTCGTGCTGGTCGGCCTCCAGTACGGGGCGCAGTTCCCGGCCCGAGCGGCGTGCCGCAGCGCGCAGCAGTTCGCGCTGTGAGCTCTGTCCCCTCAGCAGACCGTAGGGAAAATCCAGGACATCATCGAGTGCGAGCGATTCCCGGTCAGCCAGCTCATGTCCGACGGCCAGGACGACGCGCGTGGGAATGAATACTGAGTGTTCCACGCGGATTCCCTCGTGCGGGCGCGTGGAGAAGGTGGCGGCGACGTCGACCCGCTCCTCGCTGACCAGGCGTGTGGCCTCTTCGTTGCTGACAGTCTGCACCTCGAACCGGACATCTGGTTCCCTGACTCGCACACGGGTCAGGGCCCGTGCGACGAAGCTCGTCGAGAAGGCGCTGGAGCAGGCGATGCGGAGCAGAGGATCTGCCTGTGTGCCGTCGGCGAGGTCGCGGAGCAGTGCGGTCTCTTCGATCTCAGCACGGCGGATATGGGTGAGCAGCCGCAGTCCGGCTTCGGTGAGGTCGACGCCCTTGCCGTGCCGTACGAATAGTTCGACGCCGAGGCCGCGTTCCAGCTTCCTGATCTGGCGGCTCACAGCCGAGGGCGCGACCCGCTGTTCTGCGGCGGCGCGGTTCACTGACCCCCGCAGAGCCGTCTCACGGAAGTAACGGAGGTCGGTCGGCAGCAGCGTCTTCACGGTCTCCCTCTCAGCTCATCTCTTAAAGTGTTGCCTCAGAAGCAATGTTCACATGCTGCATCGGTCATAGCGAAGCAGTGCCGTCCAGGGTCTCGCCGCGCTAGGTTCTGAGGAAATCTCGGGAGATCGGGACGGAGCATCCGGACGAGCTGTGTGGTTCCGGCAGCGTCGTCCCCCGCTGACTCGGAGGGCACGATGCCACCACGGTCGACACGCAGAACAGCACAGAGCCGACGCCGTGTGCGAGGCCTGGATATCCTCGAGCGCCTGGGTAACAGGCTCCCCGAGCCGATGATCATCTTCGTCTGGCTCATCGGCCTGGTGATCGTGCTGTCCGTCCTCCTGTCCCTGGCAGGAGCCTCAGTCATCCACCCGGATACCGGTGAGGACACCGCGGTCCGCAGCCTGCTCAGCGGTGAGGGCGTGCGCTTCATCCTGGAGGACACAGTCAACAACTTCGTCGGTTTCGCTCCCGTCGGCGTGGTGCTGACGATGATGCTGGGGATCGGACTGGCAGATAAGACGGGTCTGCTGCAGGCGCTCATCCGCGGCACCATGCTGCGGACGCCGGCGTGGCTGCTGCCGTACGCGGTCTTCTTCGTCGCGAACAATGCCGTCATTGCCACTGACGCGGCCTTCCTCATCGTGCCGCCGTTAGCCGCGATGGTCTACCGGACTCTGGGGCGTCATCCGCTGGTGGGGATCATCTCGGCCTTCGCCGGGTCCTCGAGCGGTTATGCCTCCGGTTTCCTCATCACCGCCAACGAGCCGATGCTCGCCGGTATCTCCACCGAGGCGGCGCGCATCCTCGGAGAGGGTGGCCCCGAGGTCACCGCAGTGGACAACTACTACTTCATGATCGCCTCGATGATCGGCTGCACGCTGGTGGGCGGTACCATCACCCGCTTCGTCATTGAACCTCGTCTTGGCCTCTACGAGGGCGAGCACACGGTTTCGGCGGAACCGCTGACCACCTCGGAGAAGCGCGGTCTGAGCGCAGCGGGTCTGTTCACTATCGTCTACATCGGTGCGGTGATCGCCGCGGCGCTGGTCCCTGGCTCTCCGGTACGTGGAGAGGGCGGGGATGTGACGACCTCACCGCTGCTCTCCGGGGTGGTTCCGCTCCTGTTCATCTACTTCGCCCTCGTCGGGTTGGTCTACGGCGTCACCGCCAAGGTGCTCTCCGGCGGACGGGATGTGGTCGAGAAGTTCGCGGACGCCATCGGCAGCATGCGGTTCTTCATCGTCGTGATCTTCTTCATCGCTCAGTTCAGCGCCTATTTCACATGGACCAACATCGGGCTGTGGATCTCTGTCAACGGCGCGGACCTGCTGCTCGCCATGGATGCCACGGGTTTCGGCGTGCTGCTGGGAGTGATCGTGGTCTCGGCGCTCCTGACGCTGCTGATCACCAGCGGTTCGGGGCTCTGGGCGATCCTCGCGCCGATCTTCGTCCCGATGCTCATGCAGGTGGGGTTCCACCCGGCCGCAGTGCAGATGGCCTATCGGATCGGGGACGGTTCGACGTCGATGATCACCCCGCTGATGCCCTACATGGTGGTCATCCTCGGGTTCATGAGGGAATGGGACAGGGAGGCCAAACTGGGGCACATCCTGTCGAACACTGTGCCGTATGCGATCGGTGTCTTCCTTGTTCAGACCGGCCTCTTCCTGGCGTTCTATGCTTTCGGCATCCCGATCGGACCCGGCATTGACTTTCATCTTGAGTGATACAGCCCCCATCTCCGAGGCCCGCATATTCGGTATGGGACCGTGATCCTGACCGGCTCGTCGGCAGCCCACCAGATAAGTCCCTCAGACACCCCTGAAGAAGGAGAGTTCAGTGACCCGACAGGACGCGATCACCCAGGCCCATGAGTATGCCGACTCCGGAGCGCTGCTGGCAGATGTCAGGCGCCGTGTGGCCTATATGACGGTGAGTGCTGAGCCTTGGGGCGAAGCCCACACTCGTCGATACTTCGAGGAAGAGATCCGCCCGGTTCTGGACCGGATGGGCTTTTCGGTCAGGGTTCAGGAGAATCCGACCTCGCCCGGACATCCGTTCCTCTTTGCTGTGCGGGAGGAGCCGGAGTCCGAGCTGACCGTGCTCACCTACGGTCACGCCGACGTCCAGCCTCCACAGGAGGGGCAGTGGGATGAGGGTCTGTCGCCCTGGGACCTCACAGTTGATGGTGACCGGTGGTACGGACGTGGGACCGCTGACAACAAAGGTCAGCACAGCGTCAATCTTGCCGTGTTGGCGCAGGTTCTCGAACAGAGGCAGGGGCGTCTGGGTTACACGCTGAAGCTCCTTCTCGAGTCTGGTGAGGAGGTCGGATCTCCCGGGCTGGAGGCGATCTGTGCGGAGTACGCGGAAGAACTCTCCGCCGATGTCTTCATCGGATCCGACGGACCCCGGTCTCTGGCGGAGAGCCCGACGCTGTTCCTCGGTGCGCGAGGAATGAGCATGCTGCGCCTGGAGGCCGATCTCCGTGAGACCTCCTATCACTCTGGAAACTGGGGTGGGGTCCTCGCCAACGCCGGGACCGTGCTGGCTGCTGCGATCAGCAGCCTCGTCGACGGCAGAGGTCGTATCCAGGTTGAGGGGCTGTTGCCTCCGGCGATTCCACAGAGCGTCCGTGACGCGGTGGCGGCGCTGGATATCGCCACAGGACCCTCTGATCCTCCCCTCTCCGCAGGGTGGGGCGAGCCGGAGTTATCTCCGGCCGAGCGGCTCTTCGCGTGGAACACACTCGAAGTGGTCGATTTCCTCACCGGTGATCCGGGAAACTCCGTCGGTGCGATTCCGGGAAAGGCAGTGGCCACGCTCCAGCTGCGCTTCGTAGTGGGGACCGACGAGGAACGAATCTGCGACCGCGTGCGCGAGCACCTGGTGGCGGCCGGCCTCGACTCGGTGGAGGTGACCGAGGTGGCGCGGATGTCGGCGACGCGTCTCGACCCTGATAATCCGTGGGTCGAGTGGGCGACGGACTCTCTGGAGAAGACGACAGGGAAGGAGCTCGCGCTCCTGCCCAACCTCGGAGGCAGCCTTCCGAACCGCGCCTTCGCAGATGTGCTTGGCTTGCCCACCCTGTGGGTGCCGCATTCCTATCCGGGGTGCGCCCAGCATGCGCCGAACGAGCATCAGTTGGCCTCCCTGAGCCGCGAAGCGATGGGCATGATGGCGGGACTCTTCTGGGATCTGGGGGGAGAAGACTCCCTGAGGTAGAGAATGCCGGCGCCGTCGGCTCGGGCCGCGGGTGACGTCGAGTTAGGTCACGACCGCATGACGGAAACCGCTTTTTGCAACATTGATATCAGCTAAGGTTCGCCATTCTTGCGGGTTTCTGAGATCTAGGTATCGTCGAAGATGCAGCAGCGATCCCCGCCGCTGCGCAGATCTGAAGGGACCAGCATCATGTCGACCGCCGTCCGCTCCTGCGCCGCCACCGCCTGCGCCTTCAACAACGAGTCCTCCTGCAGCGCACTGGCCATCACCATGGCTGGCTCCGAAGGTGCCGCTGGCTGCGGGACCTTCGTCCAGCTCGACGCCCGGCGTCCGGTCTCCGCGGAGACCTCCACCGTCGGTGCCTGCCACCGCCTGGAATGCGCCTACAACACCGACCTCGCCTGCACAGCGCAGGGCATCGAGGTCACCGACGTCGCCACCTGCGCCACCTACACCGTCGCCTGATCGCGAACCCGCTCACGGCTCCATGCCAGTGACGTGCGCACCTGTTCACAGGTGCGCCGCGGCCTCCACCGGCATCGCGGTGACGATCCGCTGCCATGCTTCGCGGGGCCCCGCATCGCCTGCCGGTGTCCATCCGGCCAGTCGGATATGCACTGAGGCTGTGGCCTCGCCGCGGACGCGCAGCAGGGTGACGCCCCACTCGTCGACGTCGGCGATGTGTACCGGAGCCAGCTGCATCCCGGCGGGAGTCTCCAAGTTCAGGGGCGTGACCGTGCCCGGCAGTAGGCCCATCTCCACCGCGTCTGCCAGGTCCGCCAAGACCTCGGGCGCGGTGGCCTGCACGGCATCGACCAGTGCGGAGAGCTCGTGCGAGGACTCGTCCGATTCCGGCACCAGCGGCAACGTATGACGGCAGAACGCCGTCACGCCGGTGCAGTCATGCAGCAGCACACGGTCAGTCTCGACCACGCCCACCTGCACTCGCGGGCCCACATCGGCCACCAGCTCCGCCACACGGCCACGAAGATCCAAGGACGCCGCCTCAGCTGCGTCACGGCACCACCGCAACGTCCCCAGCAGGTGCACTGACGCCGTCCGCAGCGGCAGCAGCAGGTCCGCCGCATCCTGGGTGATGTCCAGGCGGACCTCGACGTCGTCATCCATGAGGAACCCGCTCAGCGAATCAGCCAGAGTCGGCACATAGGCCACGACGATCTGCCCCGTCCCAGAGATCCCCCGAACCGCAGACGATAGCGTCTGCCCGGCACGGTAGGCCGTGACCTCCACAGCCCCCTCCCCGCGCAGCAGCCGCTGGGTGAGCAGCCGCCGTCTCTGGCATGAGATATCTGCGTGCTCGCTGAAGGGGTCGTGCGCCTGAGTCATGGAGGTCCTTCCCGCCGTGTGCTCCTCATACTAAGGCACACCTAAGGTCAGGGCGCAAGCTCAGTGTCGCGCATTCCGCATCAGCCTGTCCTGGCTCACTTCACCGCATCAGCGAGGATCCCTGCCAGAAGCGCGGTCTGCGGCGCGATGCCGGAGAGCAGGATGTGTTCGTGCACAGCGTGTGGCCCTTCCCCCACGGCTCCCAGACCGTCGAGCACCGGCAGGCCGAGAGCGGAGACGAAGTTCGCATCCGAGGCCCCGCCGACAGCCGTGGGCTGCAGCTCACGGCCCAGTCCACGGCCGATCTCCACCACGCGCTCCAAGAGGGGAGCGGTCTCCGGGCCCGGGTTCATCGGCGGCCGGTTGGCGTCGACGTCGACCTCCAGCGTCAACCGCTCATCTGCGGCGTAGGGTTCGGGCAGCCGCAGCGCCTGCAGCTCCGCCACCACGCGCTCCTGCTCCTCAGGCATCGTCACTCGCACATCCACCAGTGCTTCCGCCGCACCGGCGACCACATTGCGCCCGGTGCCGCCGTGGAAGGTCCCCACTGTCACCGTCGTCCCGTGCTCGGCAGACTCCAGCGCCACCACCTCACTGATCAGCGCAGCCAGCGCGTGCACGGCACTCGCGCCCTTCTCCGGCTCAAGCCCCGCGTGGGCCTGGCGCCCGGTGACCCGCAGGTCCGCGAAGACCATCCCCTTACGGCGGTCCTTCGGATTCCCTGCCGCGCTCGGCTCGGTCACCAGGGTCAGCGCCGACTCCCGTGCCGCGGCCTCGATATGCGGACGCCCGGCCACCGAGCCGATCTCCTCATCACCGGTGAGCAGCATCCGCACCGGCGGGTGGCCGATGCCCAGCTCCCGCAGGGCCTTCACTGCCCAAGCGGTCTGCACGATCCCGAACTTCATATCCAGCACACCGGGGCCGGTGAGCCAGTCTCCGTCCACGCTCAGCGGCCAGGTCTCGATCGTGCCCGCCGGCCACACGGTGTCATAGTGGCAGACCACCAGCACCGCGTCACCTGCATCAGCTGCCGGGACCATGGTGCCCTCGGCGTCGCGGCCCTCCCAGCGCAGGTCGAGGACATCACCGTAGCTGCCGCCGTCGTGCCGGGCCTCAGCCGAGGGCTCGCCCAGCAGGCCCACCACCACCGCGCGCACGACGTCGAGCCCGGCATCCAGCAGCGGTTTATCGGTGCTCGGGGTCTCAGCGTGGACCAGGGTGCGCAGGTCTTCGAGGAAGGCCTCGCGGTGGGTGTCGATGTAGTCAGCCACGGAGGAGGCGGGCGTCGTCGTCATAGTCGAGCAGTCACTTTCTGAAGGGTGGGGGACGGTCAGGGTTGGCTCAGCGCACGGGCACGCCGGGGCCCAGCGGGATGCCCAAGGCGTACCACAGCATGAAGAACAGGAACCACCCGACCAGCAGGGCGATGGCGATCGGAAGGGTCATCGACAGCAGAGTCCCGATGCCTGCGCGCGGGTAGTACCGCTGCAGATACCCCAGCACCAGGGCGAAGTACGGGCTCATCGGCGAGATGATGTTGGTGGGCGAATCACCCATGCGGAACAGCATCTGGGTGACCTCCGGGTCGATGCCCAGGATCATCAGCATCGGCACCAGCACCGGGGCCATCAGGGTCCACTGGGCCGAACCGGAGGTGATGAAGAAGTTGAAGCCCGCCACCAGCAGCACCACGCCGGCGAAGAGCACGATGACGGGTAGATCCGCCTGTTCCAGCAGGTCCGCGCCGTTGATCGCCAGCACGGAGCCGATGTTCGACCAGCTGAAATACGCGATGAACTGCGCGGCGGCGAAGAAGATCACGATGATCGGCGCCAGCTCCTTGATGGAACGGCCCATCATCTCCGGCACATCCTGGAACTTCGTGATGGTGCCGGTGACCAGCCCGTAGGTGATCCCGACGACGAGGAACGCCAGCGCGATCGGCAGCGCGATATCGGCCAGCAGCGGGGACTCCAGCGCGTTCCCGCCCTCGCCCTCCATCGGTGAGCCCGGGATCAGCAGCAGGCAGAAGTACACGGCGAGGAACCCGGCCAGCGCGAGCAGCGACCATAGCAGCCCGCGGACCTCAGTGGCGGAGTAGTGCAGCAGCGCGGCGTCGTCGGTGTCGGCGTCGATATCCCGCCCGGCGGTGAGCACGGCGGTGGCTGCGCCGCCTTCGGCGTCTTCTGCGGCACGGAACCGGTCACTGATCCGCACCAGCACCGTCTCGGCGACCAGGGTGACGATCAGCGCCAGCACCACTGAGGAGGCCATGGAGAAGAAGTAGTTGGCCACCGGGGAGACGACGTAGTCCTCGTCGATGAGTTGGGCCCCGGCGGTGGAGATCCCCGCCAACAGAGGGTCAGTGGCAGTGATCAGCAGGGAGGCGTTGTACCCGGCCGAGGCCGCACCGAAGGCGACGATCGCCCCGAGCACCGCCGACCGGCCGACGGCCTTGAACGCGGCGGCGGCCAGCGGGATGAGGATCACGTAGATCGCATCCGAGGCCACCGAACCGGTGACACCGGCCAACGCGATGGTGAAGGTCAGCCAGCGGGCGGAGACCCGGGCGACGATGACGCGGATCGCCGCGCTGATCAGCCCCGACCCCTCTGCGACGGCCACACCGAGCATCACGGTGATGATCAGGCCCAGCGGCGGGAACTCGACGAAGTTCTGCACGGCATCGGTGATCATCTGCTGGAACCCATCGGGGGTCAGCAGGGACTGGACATCGATCTGCTCCCCGTCGGCGGGGTTCTGCGCGCCCACGCCGAGGGCCTCCAGCACCGCGGAGAGCGCGATCACCACCCCGGCGAGGATGACGAAGAGCCAGAACGGGTGGGGCAGATAGTTGCCGATCCTCTCCACCCACTGCAGGGAGCGGACCAGCCGCCCTTCCTCCCGCTGCTTATCAGCCATAGTGTGCGCCCCTTCGACGGCTACCGCTTCTGCTGCATGCTCTTCGATGCCCCGCCCGTTCCTTCGCGGCTCCGGGGGAGTGCGGCAAGTGTAGCGTGAGCTGTGCCTCACTCCCGTGAGTCCTCCTCAGGGTCCCAGCCGTCACCCCATTCGCCGGTCTCGAAGTCGTACTCCACCGGGCGGCCGTCCTCGTCGGTGCGGCGGTACCAGTCGGTGTACTTCTCGTGCTCGGAATCGATCTCCGCGCCCGCACCGGCTCCGGGCGGCGACTGCCCTACCTGCAGCCGGAAGTCATCCCCGTAGGAATCGATTCCGGTGACCACGGCATCGGCCAACGCCTTCTCGGCGTAGATGCCGCGCAGCGCGGCCGGATCAGTGCGCAGTTCCCGGACGAAGGCCACCATGATCAGCACCAGGACTGCGGCGAAGGGCAGCGCGGTGACGATCACCAGGTTCTGCAGCCCGGTCAGCGCAGTATCACCGCCAGTCAGCAGCATGATCACCGCGACCCCGGCCATCACCAGCCCCCAGAACACGACGACGGCGCGGTGCGGGTTCTGATCCCCGCTGGTGGAGAGGATCCCCATGACCACTGCCGCGGAGTCGGCCGAGGTGATGAAGAAGATCGAGAGCACGATCATCACCACGATCGGCAGCCACTGCGCGTAGGGCAGGTTGTCGATCATGGTGAACAGGACTTCCGGCGGGGACATCTCCGCCTCGAAGCCGGGGGCGTCGTTGCGGTACATCCAGATCGAGGTGCCGCCGAGGATGCCGAAGGCTAGGAACAGCACTGAGGAGGGCACCAGGGTGACCCCGAGGATGAACTGGCGCAGGGTGCGGCCGCGGGAGACCCGGGCGATGAAGATCCCGACGAACGGGGACCAGGAGATCCACCAGGCCCAGTAGAACACTGTCCAGATCGCCTGGAAGTCGACGGTCTCCTGACCCCAGGAGGCCGAGCGGCCGAGCATCTCGAACATGGTGGAGAAGTGCTCCATGAGCGCCGAGGGCAGCATGTTCAGCAGGAACATGGTGGGTCCGAGGAGGAACACCAGGCCGAGGACGCTGAGCACCAGGACGATGTTGATGCTGGAGAGGTAGCGGATGCCGCGTGCGACTCCGGAGATCGCCGAGGCGATGAAGGCCAACGCCAGGACGAGGATGACCAGCACCACCGCGCCGGTGCCGAGCGTCGCGCCGGTGACCACACCGATGCCTTCGGTGATCTGCAGGGAGGCGAGGCCGAGCGCGGCGGCGGTGCCGAAGAGGGTGGCGAAGAGCGCGAAGATGTCGATGATCCGGCCGGGCAGTCCATCGGTGTGGCGCTGGCCGAGCATCGTGCGGAAGATCGAGGACATCAGCGGCACTCGGCCGCGTCGGTAGGCGGCGTAGGCCACGGAAGCGCCGACGAGCGCGTAGATCGCCCAGGCGTGGAAGCCCCAGTGGAAGTAGGTGTAGGCCATCCCGGTGTGCAGGGCCTCAGCGGTCTCGGCGGCGGCGGTGCCCGGAGGAGGCGACTGGTAGTGGCTCAGCGGTTCGGAGGGGCCGAAGAAGAACACGCCGATGCCGATGCCGGCGGCGAAGAGCATGGCGACCCAGGAGAAGGTGGAGAACTCGGGTTCATCACCGTCGCGGCCCAGACGGATGTGTCCGTAGCGGCTGAAGGCGATGATGAGCATGAACACCAGTACGACGGCGGCCAGCGCGTTGAACAGCCAACTGGCGTTGTCCATGGTCCAGCCGAAGACGGCCCCGGCGACGTCGCCGACTCCCGACGGGCTGATCAGGCCCCAGGCGATGAAGGCGACGGTGAGTGTGCCGGCGACGGCGAAGATCCAGTGGTCGAGGCGGTAGCGGCGACGCTGTTCATCGATGCCGATGCCCGGGACCAGCGCGGGGTGGATGTCATGCGGGTAGTCCGGCTGGGAGAAGACGCTGAGCTGCTCTAAGGAGAGTCCGGTGCGGCGGCCGGCCCGGCAGGTGACGGGGTTCGCGCTGGGGCTGCCGGGCTGCGGGGCGCGGTGTTCTTGGGTGGGTCTGTCGTCTTGGGCGTGACTGGTGTCGTGGGTGGGTCTGTCGTCGGGCATGGCGTCCTTCGGTGGGGGGTACAAAAGATTGCTCTCTCCTCCCATCCCGCCCCACCACCACCACTACGCGCAGTGACTCTGGAGTTCGTGCCCTTTTCAGCGTCAAATCGGCGTCAAAAGGGCACGAACTCCAGAGTCAACCGTGGGGGAGGGCAGGTGTGGGCAGGTTCGGGCGGAGTGAGAGGTGTGCGGGGTGAGGACGTACTGGCTGAGAGCGTCGTCGGTCTCAGCTGTTGCGGCGGAAGGTGAGGTCGAAGATGCGGCGTCCGGCCTCATGCGCCTTGGCTTCGAAGTCGGTGAGAACGCGGCCGTCGAAGCGTGGCGCCCAGCCTCCGGTCTCATCCAGAGCATCGTCGAAAGCCATCGGCTCGTCCTTCTCGAGCCCTTCGTGACGGACGGCAGTCAGCGGAGAGTCCGCCCCGGCGCGCTCACCGGTGTGGAGGTTGGTGAAGCGCGGGTCGGCGGAGATGAGTTCGCGCATCTGGGCGGCGTAGCCGGACCAGTCGGTGGCCAGCCGCCACAGCCCGCCTTCGGGCAGCAGTCCGGCAACGCGCTCGATGAACGGGCCCTGCACCAGGCGGCGCTTGTGATGCTTCGTCTTGTGCCAGGGGTCGGGGAAGAAAACCCAGAGCTCGTCGACAGTGCCGCGGGGCATGAGCTTGTCGATCAGCTCGACGGCGTCCACACAGGCGATGCGCACGTTGGTCAGGCCCTCACGGCGCAACCGCGAGGCCAGCTGGGCCACGCCGGGCCGGTAGACCTCCACGGCGATGAAGTCGGTGTCCGGACGCTGGTGGGCGGCGTGGACGACAGCCTCGCCGGAGCCGGTGCCGATCTCCAACACGCGGTGGGCGCGGCGGCCGAATTCAGCATCCCAGTCGAGGTGGAAGTCCTCGGCGACGGAGGTGTCGCGCTCGCCGTGAGGGATGTCGAGCAGCTCGTGGCCGAGAGCGGCGTCCCAGGCGCGCTGACGGCGCGGGGGCAGGTTGTTGCTGCGGCGGACGAAGGACAGCGGTCGGCGCATCACCGGGCGCTTCTGCTCTTCCATCAGGAGCTCTCCTTTGCGGACTCGCCAGAGGTGGTGGACTCGTCAGGGGCTGTCTCATCCGGCGCGATGACGGCCTTCACTGCATCCTTGACCGCGTCCTTGGGCAGGGCCCCGAAGTCCTCGGCGAGCCGGAGGAGGATCTCCCCGTAGACCGCGGGGGAGTAGTGGAAGGGTGCGAGACCCCAGACGTGCTCGGGGTCGGCGCGAACCTCGCCTGCGGAGATCTCCAGAATTCCCAGGCCAGTCTCCCGGAGCAGGTCCACGTAGCGGCGGTACTTCTTATTGGCCTGAGCGGGCTGGGTGCCCATCGAGGCGGGGGCTGGGCGGCCGTCCACGGTGGTGGTGGCCCACGGGATGTTCAGCACTACGGTTTTCTCGAGCAGTCCCAGCTCACGGAGGGTCTGGATGAACGTGCTGATCTGCTTGGACCAGCGTTCGAAGTGTTCATCAGTGCCGAAGGGCAGGTGCCGGGCGTTCTCGACGGCGGCGAGGGCCTCGGGCACGTTGATGAGGTCGATGCTGCGGGTGACGACGGCGCCGTCGTCGAAGAGGTACACCCCGTGCCGCTCATCGGTGAGGTCCCAGAGGAGAAGGTCGATGCCGTCGAGTTCGCGCAACCGCTCGATGACGTTACCGGCGAAGTCCCCGCGCATCATCCGTTCCTGGAAGGGGGAGGAGACCTGCGCGTCATCGGGGAAGCGGTCGCCGGCGTCGGAGCCGGCGGAGAGCAGTGACTGCCGGGCGATGTAGGCGGCGACGTCGATGATGTCCTTGCCGGCGAACTCCGCAGTGTCCCGGGAGACGCAACTGCCGTAGATAGCGGTGCGCACAGGTGTGTGGTGTGCGGAATCTTGGGGCGTCACTCGTCTTCCTCCGGTGGACAGGCGTCGGTACAGGATACCTGGGGCGCGGACGATGGTGTCCGTCTCCCGTCACCATTGAGCGACGGCGGGATCCTCGGGTGCTGTCACGGCAGGGGTCCAGCCCGGTGGGGTGACGGTGTATCCCTCGCTACGGAGGTAGTCGAGCGCATCACTGTGATTGCGTGCGAGCAATGCGCGAAGTTGCAACCGACGCCATTCGGCACGGCTTTGCGCCAGGTATTCTACAGCGTCGGCTTTCTGCTTGACTCCGAATTCTCCGATGAGCATCTCCAGGACATCTTCGATCCCTGGGCGCAAGCGAGGGCCGCCGAGAGGGAAGTGGATCTGGCTCAGATAGGGGAGTTTTCCCTGCGTCAACTTCCGCAATCGCTGTTTGGAGCGTCCGGAGGTGCTGAGCATCATGCCGTGGAGAAACTGATCGCGGTGAGCATGGACATGCAGGTGCGCTGACGGTACAGAGTCTGGGCGGCGTATGTACTCGTATCGCAAGAGGGGTTCATCGCTTCCTAGCAGACCGACAGCAATGCGACTTGATTGGACTGTGAGGAATTTTTCGACGAACATGTCAAAACGGATTTCCAAGCTGAAGACTGCGTCGTCAACGTCTGAGGAGACAAGAGCAATCTGGGGCTTGGGGTTGGACTGGAGCGACGCCAGCAACCTGTCCGTGTCCTTTCGGGGCTTCACCAGGTCAACGTCAAACGGCTCGACATCAGATTCCACTGTGCGACTGATCAGAGATCGGACGTTTTCCGCGAACTGTGTTGCTCGGGGTTTCAGCTGGGATTGAGCGTTGTCACTATCAGGCTCAATGATCATGCGATGGTGTGGTGTTCCTCGTTCTCCGACGCTGCTGCGGAGCTCAGTAGAAAATCGTAGGCTTCGATCTTCTGGAATCGGGCACGCTCCTGGGAGCGCAGAGAGTAATTCCGAGCAAGCTCGTAGACCTTGTCTTCAGGCATCTCGAATGACTTCAGCAAGTCATGCCGACGCTTCTTGACCTCATCAAGAGTGAGGATCTCTGTCATGGGCACCACCGCTTAGGTGCTTTGTGTGTTTACGGGATGTCATTCGGGGTCGCACCTCAGTCTAGACAGCAGCGTTTGCAAAGATCGAGGCCTGTTCATCTGAACCGTACTGGGTTTAGTTCCACTTTGTTGAGCAGAGAGGATTGGAACTATGCCGAAGAAGTACAGCCCGGATTTCAAGGAGCGGGCGATCAGAATGGTGGAGGATCACCAGCGAGTCCATGCCTCGTCAGTGTGGAGCGCTGCTGAGGCAGTAGGACAGAAGTTGGGAATCTCCGCGCACACGGTGCGTGGCTGGATGAAGCAAGCCCGCAAGAAGCTCCTCAGCGGAGATGTTTCTGTCCCTGGTGAAGGCCGCTCTGCTGCGCAGGAGCGGATTGCCCAGCTGGAGGCTGAGAACCTCGAGCTGCGCCGGGCCAACGAGATTCTGAAGTCGGCTTCGGCGTTTTTCGCCGCGGAGCTCGACCGCCCCACCACGAGATGATCCGCTACATCGATGAGCATAAGGGGCTATTCACCGTTGAGCGTGGAGTCCCTGTTGGTGGGGGATCCTGCGGCGTC
>NZ_JAVKGR010000050.1:0-990 GCF_031470965.1 Nesterenkonia aerolata
CTAGGGCATGTCTGACAAATGTGCGGTCCAGGCGATCACCGCGTTGAGCACCACCGCGGCCCGATAGGTCAGCGCGTGCTTGTCATAGCGAGTCGCGATCCCGCGCCACTGCTTGATGTGGCAGTAGCGGCGTTCGACGACATTGCGGCCGCGGTAGGCGTTCGGGTCGAAGTTCGGCGGCCGGCCGCCGGCTGATCCGCGCCGCAGCCGATGACCTTTCTGGTCCTCGGGCTCGGGGATGTGGGCGGTGATGCCCCTGGCGCGCAGGTGCTTGCGGATCGCGCGCGAGGAGTAGGCCTTGTCGCCGCAGAGTGCATCCGGCCGGGTCCGTGGCCGCCCGAGGCGGCGGCCGACCTTCAGTTGCTGCAGCAGCGGCAGAAGCATCGGCGAGTCGCCGGCCTGACCGGGACTCAGCAGCACCACCAGCGGCAGCCCGCGGCCGTCGACGAGCTGGTGGATCTTCGTCGAGAGCCCGCCGCGCGAGCGGCCCAGGGCATGATCAGGCGGCTCTGGGGCCGGCCGGTCCGGCTGGCCCTGCGGCAGGCCCTGGGGCTGGGCCTGCTGATTCGTGTAGTTCGATCCAGCCCCCTGTGTGGCGGCTGACGTTGGTCGCGTGCTGATGAGCACGAGCGATCGTCGAGTCCACCGAGACCGTCCAGTCGATCTGTCCTGCTTCGTCGGCTGCTGCGGTCAGTCGCTCCAGCACCCGGTCCCAGGTGCCGTCAGCGGCCATGCGCCGGTGCCAGGTCCAGACCGTCTGCCAGGGACCGAAGACCTCGGGCAGATCGCGCCAGGCGATGCCGGTCCGATACCGGTAGATGATCGCCTCGACCATGGTCCGCGCATCGGCGAAGGGCCTGCCCTTGCGGCCCGTGGGGCGGGGCAGCATGTCGGCGATCATCGACCACTGGGCATCGGAGAGCACCTGGAACCTCGACATCTGGCCAGTCTCGCAGGACGGGCGCTATATATTTTTCAGACATGCCCTAG
>NZ_JAVKGR010000051.1:0-984 GCF_031470965.1 Nesterenkonia aerolata
ACTTCGCGGGTGACTCGTTGGCGGACCTCGGTGAGCATCTGGTTACCGAGGCGGACCACGTGCCAGTGATCAACGCTGATCTCCACCGCCGGCAGCACCTGGGCCACCGCGTTGCGGAACGCCGAGGAGGGATCGATCGCCACTACTTCTAGGCCCTCCAGCCAGGCCTGGGAGCGTGCTCGTAGCCAGCGGGTGATGTTCGCACTGGAGCGACCGTCGACCACGCCGAGGATGTGGCCGGTCGCGGCGTTGACGAAGGTCGACATCCACGGCTCTACCCGGCACCACTGAGCAGTCCCAGGATGCTTGAACCACTTCGCTCGGGCGAAGCGGTGCTCATCAATCCCCAAGGCCCGCACCGGCACCTGGTCCGGGTCGGGGATGGTGACCGTATCAGCGATGATTGCGGCGTTGATCGTCGCCCAGCCCAGCCGGTGGCGGGCACACGCCCGCCAGATCGGCATCCCCTCATCCAAGACCGCTTCGACGGCGGCCGCCTTCAACCGGGCGGTGCACCGGGCCCGAAAGGGCAACTGGCTGGTGACCTGGGTGAAGGTCCGCCGAGCACACCCGGCCTCGGTGCAGAGGAACCGGGGCTTGATGACTATCAGCTCGATGTCCTTGCCCCCGACGCCGAGATCTTTGACCCGTTGGCGGGTGCGCTGATGCACCCGGGCCGAGATCACCCCGCAGTCAGGGCAGGCCGCCTCGGTGCTGTTGGCGACGGCGGTGACTCGACGGCCTCCCAACGGCAGATCACAGGCCGATAGCACCTGGTAGCCGGGCAGGTTGAACACCACCGAGACCGGATCCCGAACCGCGTCGATGACGCTGCTAACGGTGGGCAGGAACAGGTGAGGGCCCGTAGGCTGGAACATGGCTCGCGTCCTTCGTTACTCGGAAGATAGATCGGCAAAATCCATCATCCAACAAGGGCGCGAGCCCCTTGACTCACGACACCTCCACACTCAACCGCGAATGGCC
>NZ_JAVKGR010000052.1:0-977 GCF_031470965.1 Nesterenkonia aerolata
CTAGGGCATGTCTCCCATATGTGGGGTGATTTCTGGTCCAGGGTGGTGTCATGAGCACGACTATCACCTCTAGGCACCGGGTGCTGACTGATGAGCAGTGGGAGCGGATCGAGCCGCTGCTGCCCAGCAATGAAGGCCGTAAGGGCCACCCGTTCCGGGATAACCGCCGGATCGTTGAGGCCATGATCTACCGCGCCAGGACAGGGATCCCGTGGCGTGATCTTCCTCGTGAGGCCTTCGGGCCGTGGCAGACGACGTGGAAGCGGTACAACAAATACGCCGCAGACGGAGTTTGGGATTCCATTCACGCCCAATTGCTGGCTGAGGCCGATGAGGCCGGAGAAATCGAATGGACGGTCTCAGTAGATTCGACCATCAACCGTGCCCACCAGCACGGGACCAACACCCGGCGACCTGATCAGCCCACAGGGGGCCTTTGCGAATCACAAGAATCTCGGCGGGACTGAGCCTGAAGGCCACGCCTTGGGCCGCTCGCGCGGCGGGCTCTCCACCAAGATCCACGCCGTCGTCGATGCCAGAGGACTACCGATCGCGATCGTAACCACCGGCGGTCAGCGCCATGACGGGGCCATGCTTGAAGAGATTCTCGATGAGATCCGAGTCCCCAGAATCGGGCCCGGTAGGCCGCGGACACGACCCAATGCGGTGGTCGCTGATAAGGCCTACTCCTCCGGTGTGACCCGCCGGATGCTCGCCGCCCGCGGCATCAAAACGGTCATCCCGCAGAAGTCCAACGAGAAGAACGCCCGCAAGAACAAGGGCTCCGCCGGAGGCCGCCCACCCAGCCTCGATGACCAGGCCTACCGGGGCAGGAACATCGTCGAGCGCCACTTCGGACTGGCCAAACAATGGCGCGGTATCGCCACCCGCTACGACAAGAAAGCCCGCAACTACAGAGCAGGAGTAGTCCTCTGCGCCATCATCGCCTGCCTACGCACATAGGAGACACGCCCTAG
>NZ_JAVKGR010000053.1:0-865 GCF_031470965.1 Nesterenkonia aerolata
GGACTTGTCCGTTCAGCTGATAGTGCTCGGCCGGTACTGGTCCGGCCCACCTCGGTAGCTTGATCAGAAGATTGTCCACCCGCGGGTGTGACCCCTCACAGTGCTGTTCCGATGTGACCCTTACCCGGACTAGTACCGGCCGATAACGGCCGTTGCAACCATGTCCATCACGTTGGAAAGGCGTAAGTGACCGTCATGTCTATCGTCGCTGATTCTCATCCATTTGTCGTCGGGGTCGACACCCACGCACGCAACCACGTCTACGCAATCCTCGCACCAGCTACTGGGGAGCTGTTGGATACCCGATCTTTTCCAACCTCCGCTGCCGGGATCAACCGGGCCATGGCCTGGGCGGCCCGCCGTACTGAGCCTGATGCCGACACCTTGTGGGTGATCGAAGGTGCTGCCTCCTACGGGGCCATCCTTGCCAGCACCGTCGCCGTACACGGCTATCCCGTGACCGAGGCACCACGCATGGAGCACAAGACACGCCGCGGCGTGGGCAAATCAGATGCCCTGGATGCCCATCAGATCGCTGCGGCCACGCTTCCGTTGCCCGTCGATAAGCTGCGGCTGCCCCGCTTGAATGACGGGATCCGCCAAAGCGTGCGGATCCTGGTCACCGCCCGCGAGTCGATGAGCAAGGACCGTACCCGCTCCATCAATGCGCTGACCGCTCTGACACGGACCAACGAGCTGGGCATCGATGCCCGCAAGAAACTCACCGTCACCCAGATCCTCGAGGTCTCCCGCTGGCGGAGCCGTGAGGAGGAGCTATCTCTCTCCATCGCCCGCAGCGAAGCAGTGCGGCTGGCCAAGCACGTCTTGGACCTGGACCAACAGCTTACCGCCAACGAGAAGCAGC
>NZ_JAVKGR010000054.1:0-508 GCF_031470965.1 Nesterenkonia aerolata
TGGGCATACTCCGATTCTCCTTGCTGAGACTCGGAACGAAACCCAGGGCGCTTCATTTGATGTCGTCGCCTGGCTCCGGGTTGGGGTCTTCTGGGGATTTCGGATGAGCCCAGAGGGCATTTCCGACCTGCGCTGCGACGTCACGCTTCATGTCGTCGAGCACGTGCTGGTACCGGTCCAACATGGCCCGCTGGCTCCAGCCCATGAGGTCCATCACGACACGGGCATCGATGCCGAGCGTCAGCATCATTGTGGCCGAGACGTGCCGTGCGTCATGAAGCCGGCGGTGGCCAACTCCGCACTCCTCCAGGAGTGCTTCCCACCGCCTCCAATCACTTTCAGGGCGGTGCGGACGACCGTTGAGCTGGCAGAAGACAAGGTCAACGGTGACGCCGTTCGGATCTGTATATTGCTGACGTCGTTCACCCTCAGCTGCATTCAGGGCCAGATGCTCTGAACCGTCCTGGGTCTTGTTCCGATCTGTTGAGCAGAGAGGATAGGGACTATG
>NZ_JAVKGR010000055.1:0-506 GCF_031470965.1 Nesterenkonia aerolata
AAGTCTTGGGCCGCAGAGGCCGCAAGCAAGACTCGGTATGGGCTCACCGGATGCTGTTACTGCGTGCTGGGGACCGGCTCACCGACGCCGGACTCCACCGCCTGGAGCAGGTCCTCGAAGATGAAGACTTCGAGCAGGTCGCTGCCGCCTGGGCCGTCAAAGAGCGTCTACGGGCCATGCTGGCCGCCCAGGACATCCCGGCAGCCCAGAACGCAAGGATCGACTTCGAGATGGCCGTGGCAGCCGCTGACATGGCCGAGACCGACAAGCTCGCCACCACCGTCGCGACCTGGTGGACCGAGATCAAAGTCTTCGTCCGCACCCACGTCACCAACGCCAGGACCGAATCGGCCAACACCGGGATCAAGCACATCAAACGCACCGGCCGCGGATTCCGCAACCAACGCAACTATCAATCACGTATCCTAGGCACCAGCATCAGGCAGACACGCCGACGCCGCAGGATCCCCCACCAACAGGGACTCCACGCTCAACGGTGAATAGCC